>NZ_CEEDHK010000003.1:0-160969 GCF_979254655.1 Pseudomonas sp. AC229 | reverse complement strand
TCTCCCTAACCCTCTCCCGTAAACGGGAGAGGGGACTTGGCCGTACGCGATTCAGCTCCCCTCGCCCGCCTGCGGGAGAGGGGCTGGGGGTGAGGGCTGGGCCCAACGCAAATCTGGAATCAAAAGCCCCTCTCCCTAACCCTCTCCCGTAAACGGGAGAGGGGACTTGGCCGTACGCGATTCAGCTCCCCTCGCCCGCCTGCGGGACTGACGGGAACAACGGTCGTTACGTCCGGCACCCCGCAAACATATCCAGCCCCTTGTCGTACACCTTGGTATTCACCTGCAACAACCCAAGCATCGAGCTGAACAGGTTGTCCTGGCTGACGGGCTGTTCACGCTGGCCTCGTAAGCAATCGGCGTTGAGCTGAAATTCCTGCTGATAGCTGTCGGAAAACCAGGCCAGCATGCCGATGTGTTTCTGCTGGTCGGGCGCCATCATGTAGGGCGTGCCGTGCAGGTACAGGTTGTATTCGCCCAGCGACTCGCCGTGGTCGGACATATACAGCATGGCGCTGTCGACGTTGCCCTGGTTGGCGCGCAGCACGTCGATCAGGCTGGAGAGCACGTGGTCGGTGTAAAGAATGGTGTTGTCGTAACCGTTGACGATGCTTTCACGCGAGCACTCGTTCAGCGCATTGCTGGTGCACACCGGGGTGAATTGTTCGAACGCTTTCGGGTAGCGCTTGAAGTATTCCGGGCCATGGCTGCCCATCTGATGCAGCACCAGCACGGTGTCGTCTTTCAGGTTGTCGAGGGTGTTCTGCAGGCCCTGCAGCAAAATTTCATCGTGGCATTCGCTGTTAGCGCACAAGGCCGGGTCTTTAAGGTCGCTGACGTCGACGAAATTCACCCGATCGCAGGTGCCCTTGCAACCCGACTGGTTGTCACGCCATTGCACGTCGAGCCCGGCGCGTTTCAACACGTCCAGCAGTCCTTCTTGGGAATAGGCTTTGCCGGCGCTGTAGTTGCTGCGGCCCAGGTTGGAGAACATGCATGGCACCGACACGGCGGTTTCCGTGCCGCAGGAATGGGCGTTGGGGTAAGCGATAACGCCGGGCTGGGCTTTGAGTTTTGGCGTGGTGTCACGGTCGTAGCCCAAAATGCCGAAGTTGTCGGCGCGGGCGCTCTCCCCGACCACCAGCACGGTTAACGATTTGTGCCGATGGCTCTGCCAGGCCGGCGCTTTTACGGCGTCTTCGCCAAGGGTGCGAAACGGCTGCTTACCGGTGGCGATTTCCTCGCGCAGCAAGTTGAAGGAAGCGCCCACGTAGTTACTCGGTACCACCATCAAGCGCAGTTCATGGTGGTTGCGGAAAAACGAGGCCAAGCCTTGATAGTTGGCCATCGCCACCACGCCCAACACGGCTACGCAGCCCACCGTCACCAGCAGTTTGCTCAGCAGCTCGCGAGGCCAAGTGCGGTAATTCACGGGAATAAGCCAGAGCACCGCCACCGGCAAAATGCCCAAAAACAGCACATAGGCCGCCAGCTTGAACGACAACAGGTCACGCACCTCGGTGGCGTTGGTCTGCGCGGCGTTGCGCAGCATTTCAAGATCGACCACCACGCCGTATTCGTTCATGAAATAGGCAGCGCCCGCGCTCACCAGTAACAACAGGGTAAGCACCGGTTTAAGCACCCAGCGAAACGCCAGCAGCGTGAGCACCAGGTTGAACAGCGCCAACACGATCAGACCAAAGGCCACACGCGTGATCAACCCCGCGCCCGTGCTCGGCGTAATGCTGAACACGTGCGCCCACAGCACGGGATTGCAGGCTAATAACAGAAAGGCGCTGCCGACCAGGGTCAGCAATTCAGGGCGTATGGCCTTTACTTTAAGTAGTGAGTTCACGGTGCGATTCCGCCCAGGTTGAAGTGGGGCAGATGCTAGAAACGCAACGATCAAAAATTCGTTAAAAAAACCTCAACGTTTGGTTGGCCAGAAAATACTTACAGCCAAGAAAGATCGGACCTTAAAGGACTGCTCGTCGGGCACGCGGATTGCTTGACCAAAGAGTCAAATATTTTATTGACCCAAAAGTCAGAATTCTCTAGATTCAGCTCCAATCGCGTGTCAGAAAACACGCTGTACAACAATAAAAGTGCCTGGAGGTCGTCCTTGATCCAGTTTTTACTCAACCGTGAGCTGCGCACCGAGCAGCGTCTCGACCCGAATGTCACCGTGCTGAATTACCTGCGTGAGCACCTGGCCAAACCCGGCACCAAGGAAGGCTGCGCTTCCGGCGACTGCGGCGCGTGCACCGTGGTGGTGGGCGAGTTGGACGAGTCGTCCGGCACCCCGCGCATTCGCTACCGCACCCTCAACTCCTGCCTCACGTTCGTTTCGTCGCTGCACGGCAAACAACTGATCAGCGTTGAAGACCTCAAGCATCAAGGCCAACTGCACAGCGTTCAGCAAGCCATGGTCGACTGCCATGGCTCGCAATGCGGCTTCTGCACCCCGGGGTTTGTGATGTCGTTGTTCGCGCTGCAAAAGAACAGCGACGGCTTCGACAAGGCGCAAACCATGGAAGCGCTGGCCGGCAACCTGTGCCGCTGCACGGGCTACCGCCCGATCATCGACGCCGCCGAGCAAGCCTGCTGCCAGAAACAGCCGGACCAATTCGACGCTGCTGAAGCTGAAACCATCGCCAAACTGCAAGCCATCGCCCCGCAAGAAACCGCCGAGCTGAACAGCGGCGACAAGCGCTGCCTGCTGCCGCTGACCATTTCCGATCTCGCCGACCTTTACGCCGCCAACCCGCAAGCACGCCTGCTCGCCGGTGGCACCGACTTGGCGCTGGAAGTCACCCAGTTCCACCGCGAGCTGCCGGTGATGATTTATGTCGGCCACGTGGAAGCGATGAAACGCGTTGAGTTCACCGACGATACCATCGAGATCGGCGCCGCTACGCCGCTGTCCGACTGCTACGGCGCGCTGGCCAAGGAATACCCCGACTTCGGCGAACTGCTGCACCGCTTCGCCTCGCTGCAAATCCGTAACCAGGGCACCCTGGGCGGCAACATTGGCAACGCCTCGCCCATCGGCGACGCCCCGCCGCTGCTGATCGCCCTGGGCGCTCGTGTGGTGCTGCGCAAAGGCAACCAGACCCGCAGCCTGCCGATCGAAGATTACTTCCTCGATTACAAAGTCACGGCGCGCCAGGAAGCCGAGTTCATCGAGAAAGTCGTGGTGCCGCGTCACCAGAGCAATCAGGCGTTCCGCGCTTACAAAGTGTCGAAACGTCTGGACGACGACATTTCCGCCGTGTGCGCCGCGTTCAACGTGGTGGTTGCCGATGGCGTGGTGCAAAGCGCCCGCGTGGCCTTCGGTGGCATGGCTGCCATCCCGAAACGTGCCGCTGCCTGCGAAGCCGCGCTGCAAGGCGCCAAGTGGAACGCGGATGTAATCGAACTGGCGTGCGACGCGCTGGCCAATGATTTCAGCCCGCTGAGCGACTTCCGCGCCAGCAAGGAATACCGCCTGCTCACCGCACAAAACCTGCTGCGTAAATTTTTCCTCGAGCTGCAAACTCCAGACGTCGAAACACGGGTGACCGCTTATGTCTAACCACCACGCCCCGAAAAGCCAGGAAGAACTGGCCGAACTGTTCCGTGCCGGCATCACCACCGGCGTAGGCCGCAGCGTTAAACACGAGAGCGCCGACAAGCATGTGTCGGGCGAAGCCGTTTACGTTGACGACCGCCTGGAATTCCCGAATCAGCTGCACGTTTATGCCCGCCTGAGCGACCGCGCCCATGCCCGCGTGACGAAAATCGATGTGTCGCCCTGCTACCAGATTCCTGGCGTCGCCATCGCCATCACCCATAAAGATGTGCCCGGCCTGCTCGACATCGGCGCCGTCGCCCCCGGCGATCCGCTGCTGGCCGACGGTCTGGTGCAATACGTTGGCCAAGTGGTGATTGCCGTGGCCGCCGACACCCATGAAAACGCCCGCAAAGGCGCCATGGCCGCGATCATCGAATACGAAGACCTGGAACCGGTGCTCGACGTGGTCGAAGCGCTGCGCAAAAAGCATTTTGTGCTCGACAGCCACCAGCACCGCATCGGCGACTCGGCCAGCAAACTGGCCACCGCCCCGCGTCGTTTGCAGGGTTCGCTGCACATTGGCGGCCAGGAACACTTCTACCTGGAAACCCAGATTTCTTCGGTCATGCCCACCGAAGACGGCGGCATGATCGTCTACACCTCCACGCAAAACGCCACCGAAGTGCAGAAGCTGGTGGCCGAAGTGCTGGACGTGCCGATGCACAAAGTGGTCATCGACATGCGCCGCATGGGCGGCGGTTTTGGCGGGAAGGAAACCCAGGCGGCGAGCCCGGCGTGTTTGTGCGCCGTGATCGCACACCTGACCAAGCGCCCGACCAAAATGCGCCTGCCGCGCGTTGAAGACATGCAGATGACCGGCAAGCGCCATCCGTTCTACGTTGAGTACGACGTCGGCTTCGACGAGAACGGTCTGCTGCATGGCATCGAAATCGAACTGGCCGGCAACTGCGGCTACTCGCCGGACCTGTCGAACTCCATCGTCGACCGCGCCATGTTCCACTCCGACAACGCCTATTTCCTCGGCAACGCCACGGTGAACGGTCATCGCTGCAAGACCAACACCGCCTCGAACACCGCGTATCGCGGCTTCGGCGGCCCGCAAGGCATGGTCGCCATCGAGCAGATCATGGACCACATCGCCCGCGACCTCGGCAAAGACCCGTTGGAAGTGCGCAAGCTCAACTACTACGGCAAAACCGAGCGCAACGTCACCCACTACCACCAGACCGTCGAGCACAACGTTATCCACGAGATGACGGCCGAACTGGAAGCCAGCAGCGACTACGCCAAACGCCGCATCGAAATTGCCGAATTCAACAAAACCAGCCCGATTCTGAAAAAAGGCCTGGCCCTGACGCCGGTTAAATTCGGCATCAGCTTTACCGCCAGCTTCCTCAACCAGGCCGGCGCGCTGATCCACATCTACACCGACGGCAGCATCCACCTGAACCACGGCGGCACCGAGATGGGCCAGGGTCTGAACACCAAAGTGGCGCAGATCGTCGCCGAGGTGTTGCAGGTGGACATCGCCCGCATTCAGATCACCGCCACCAACACCGACAAGGTGCCCAATACCTCGCCGACCGCTGCCTCCAGCGGCGCCGACCTCAACGGCATGGCGGCCAAGAATGCGGCGGAAACCATCAAGGCGCGCCTGGTGGACTTCCTCACCCGCGAGTACCGCGTCACGCCGGAAGACATCGAATTCCGTAACGGCCAGGTGCGTGTGCGCGACCAGTACCTGTCGTTTGAAGAGATGATTCAGAAGGCCTACTTCGGCCAGATTTCCCTGTCGGCCACCGGTTTCTACCGTACGCCGAAAATCTTCTACGACCGCAGCAAGGCAGCGGGTCGGCCGTTCTACTACTTCGCCTATGGCGCGGCGTGCATTGAAGTGATCGTCGACACCCTGACCGGCGAATACAAATTCCTGCGCGGCGACATCCTCCACGACGTGGGCGATTCGCTGAACCCGGCCATCGACATCGGCCAGGTGGAAGGCGCGTTCGTGCAAGGCCTGGGTTGGCTGACCATGGAAGAGCTGGTGTGGAACGCCAAAGGCAAGCTGATGACCAACGGCCCGGCGAGCTACAAGATTCCCGCCATCGCCGACATGCCGCTGGACCTGCGCGTGAAACTGGTGGAAAACCGCAAGAACCCGGAAGACACCGTGTTCCACTCCAAAGCCGTGGGCGAGCCGCCGTTCATGCTCGGCATCGCCGCCTGGTGCGCCATCAAAGACGCCGTCGCCAGCCTGGCTGACTACCGCGTACAACCCCTGATCGACGCCCCTGCTACACCGGAGCGTGTGTTGTGGGGTGTGGAGCAGATGCGGAAGGTGATGAAGGCGCCGAAAGCCGAAACCACCGCAACAGAGCCGGCCTAACGCAAAACCTGTAGGAGCGAGCTTGCTCGCGAAAGAGCTAAAGCTTCGCGAGCAAGCTCGCTCCTACAAAGCGTACCGCGACAACGCAACGAATAACGGTGAACAACAATGACAACACACACCGCACAGACAACCGCCCCAGCCGCGCCGCAGAGCCCCGAAGCCCTGCCGCGTCTGGTGTTACTGGAACAGCACGCCGCGCCCGCGAAAGCCGATGACGACTGGCGCCTGTCCCGTTCCGCAAAACCGCTTCGCACCTGGAGGCTGAGCAAATGAGCTGGATCAGCGCCCTCGCCGACTTGCAGCAACAGGGGCAACCCTGCGTGCTGGTGACCATCATCGAAGAGCTGGGTTCAACGCCGCGCAATGCTGGCTCGAAGATGGTCGTCACTGCCGACCGCATCTACGAAACCGTGGGCGGCGGGCACCTGGAATTCAAGGCGATGGAGCTGGCCCGCGAGATGCTCGCCAACCGCACCCAGGACACCCGCCTGGAACGCTTCAGCCTCGGCGCCAGCCTGGGCCAATGCTGCGGCGGCGCCACCGTGCTGCTGTTCGAGCCCATGGGCCAGCCGCAAGCGCAAATCGCCGTGTTCGGCGCCGGCCATGTGGGCCGCGCGTTGGTGCCGTTGCTGGCGAGCCTGCCCTGCAAGGTGCGTTGGATCGATTCGCGGGAAAACGAGTTTCCCGAACACATTCCTCAAGGCGCCACGAAAGTGGTGAACGACGAGGTGGTCGATGAAGTGGAAAACATGCCGCCCGGCAGTTACTTCATCGTCATGACCCACAACCACCAGCTCGACCTGGAACTGACCGCCGCCATCCTCAAGCGCAACGACTTCGCCTACTACGGCCTGATCGGCTCGCAAACCAAGCGGGTGAAGTTCGAACACCGTCTGCGTGATCGCGGCTTCAGCGCCGAGGTGATGCAGAAAATGCGCTGCCCCATGGGCATTGCCGAAGTGAAAGGCAAGCTGCCCATCGAGATTGCCGTGTCCATCGCCGGCGAGGTGATCGCCACCTACAACGCCAACTTTGGCCAGGGTGAAAAGAGCGGCGAAAGCGTCGCCAAATTGATGCCCGCCTCGCGCCGCGCCAAGGCGTAGATCGCTTTATTGGGCTGAGCTGCACGCAACGCCCAACGACACCGCATACCAATAAATACGTACTACGAGACTGCCCATGACCAGCCAAGTGAAAGCCTACCGCGCCGCCATCCTGCACAGCATTGCCGACCCCGCCTTGGTGGGGGACGCGCAGTCCTATGAGTATTTCGAAGATGGCGTGCTGGTGGTCGACAATGGCCACGTCGCCAAGGTCGGCCACGCCAAGGACCTGCTGCCGACGCTCAAGGGCGTGGACGTGATCGAATACCGCGACGCGCTGATCACCCCGGGCTTTATCGACACCCATATCCACTACCCGCAAACCGGCATGATCGCCGCCTATGGCGAGCAGTTGCTGGACTGGCTGAACACCTACACCTTCCCCACCGAAAAACAATTCGCCGACCCGGCTCACGCCGCCGATGTGGCGAATATTTTCCTCAAGGAACTGCTGCGCAACGGCACCACCACCGCCCTGGTATTTGCCAGCGTGCACAAGCAATCAGTGGACGCCTTCTTCACCGCCAGCGAGGCGCTGAACCTGCGCATGATCGCCGGCAAAGTGATGATGGACCGCAACGCCCCGGACTACCTGACCGACACCGCGCAATCGAGCTACGACGACAGCAAAGCGCTGATCGAGCGCTGGCACGGCAAGGCGCGTTTGCACTACGCCGTGACCCCGCGCTTCGCCCCGACCAGCACGCCCGAACAGCTCACCGCTGCCGGCAAATTGCTGCAGGAATACGACGGGCTGTACATGCACACGCACTTGTCCGAGAACGTCGACGAAATCGCCTGGGTTAAGTCGCTGTTCCCGCAGCAAAAAGGTTATTTGGATGTCTACGACCACTTCCAACTGCTGAGCGAACGCTCGATGTTCGCCCATGGCGTGCACCTGTGCGACGAGGAATGCCAGCGCCTGGCAGAGACCGGTTCGGCTGTTTCCCATTGCCCGACCTCAAACCTGTTTCTCGGCAGCGGCTTGTTCAACCTCAAGCAGGCTGAGCAGTTCGGCGTGAACGTGGGCCTGGGTACGGATGTGGGCGCCGGCACCAGTTTCTCCATGCTGCAAACCTTGAACGAGGCCTACAAAGTGCAGCAGTTGCAGCGCAACAAACTGAGCCCATTCAAATCGCTGTACCTGGCGACGTTGGGCGGCGCTCAAGCCCTGCGCCTGGACGACAAAATCGGCAGCTTCGCCAGCGGTAACGACGCCGACTTTATCGTGCTCGACTACCACGCCACGCCGCTGCTGTCGTACCGCTTGCAGCAGGCCAAGGACTTGGAAGAGAAGCTGTTTGTGCTGATGACCATCGGTGATGATCGCGCCGTGAAGGAAACATTTGCGGCTGGGCAGAGTGTGCATAAGCGCTGAGGGCGATTGCGGGCACATTACCTGGTGGGAGGGTTAGGGTGAGGGGCGCGATTTGCGTCTAGTCCGAAATTCTGGATCCCCGCGTGCGCGAGGATGACGGATGTTTTTTGCGGCTTTCGTTGTTATGCCGCAAACGCGTGGTAAGTCCCCTCTCCCGCTTGCGGGAGAGGGTTAGGGTGAGGGCAGCGATTTGCGTCTAATCCGAAATTCTGGATTCCCGCCTGCGCGGGAATGACGGTGTTTTTTGCGACTCCCGATGCTAGGCCCAAACACGTGATAAGTCCCCTCTCCCGCCTGCGGGAGAGGGCTAGGGAGAGGGCAGCGATGTTCGACTCATCCGAGATTCTGGATTCAGCATCTCGGACCGATCACCCTAACCGCCGCGCCGGCCCTCCAAAAAGCCAAAAAAAAACCGCCCAATCAGGCGGTTTTTTTATACCGAAAACAACCTACCGAGGCGCCGCCGAGCGCGGTGCCTTCTTCTTGGTTTGCAGCAAGTGCGAGAACACCGCATGCAAATCATCCGAGGCGCTGTCTTCGTCGAGGTTGAGCTTGCTGTCGATGTGATCCATGTGATGCATCATCAAACTCACAGCCTTCGCCACGTCACGCGCTTCAATGGCATCGATGAGCTGATTGTGCTCATCGTAAGAACAGTGCGAGCGGCTGCCGCTTTCGTACTGGGCGATGATCAACGAGGTCTGCGACACCAGGCTGCGCTGGAAGCTGATCAGCGGCGCGTTCTTCGCAGCTTCCGCGAGTTTCAGGTGGAATTCGCCGGACAGACGAATGCCGGCGCCACGGTCGCCACGGGAAAAACTCGCCTGCTCATCGGCGACCATCTGGCGCAATTCGGCCAGTTGCTCGGCGCTGGCGTGTTCAACGGCCAGTTCGGTAATGGCGCGTTCAACCAGACGGCGCGAGTAGAAAATCTGTCGCGCATCTTCAACGCTTGGGCTGGCCACCACGGCGCCACGGTTGGGGCGCAACAGCACCACACTTTCGTGAGCCAGGCGCGACAGCGCGCGACGAATAATGGTGCGGCTGACGCCAAAGATTTCGCCCAACGCTTCTTCGCTCAGCTTGGTGCCGGGCGCCAGGCGCTGTTCCAGAATCGCATCAAAAATATGCGCGTAAACGACGTCATCCTGAGTGCCGCTGTGGCTGGCTTTGCCAGTACGCGGTTGCTTCTTGAGGGGCTGCAATTGTTCGTTCATTCGGGCTCGCGTCAGAAGTTCTGCGGTCATGCGCGACTCTACTGCTTCTCCCCCCAGGGCTGGCAAGCCTCGGCGGGTAAATAGAGAGGGTAAAAATACCGGCGCATTGTACACAATCTAGCCAGCAGCTCCTAACTGCACGAGCTAGACGTCAGACAGATCACTAGGCAAATACAGACCCCGCCTACAGCCTTCTTAGTTTTTTCGGGCGTAACCGGACAAAAACTCCGGCGTTTTTACGCTTAAAGCGTCGCTATTCAGCTAAAACCGAGGCTCGGATGGCCCCTCCTCCCTCGACCATTGCACAGTCCATAAATCTATAAACCATTGATTATTAACGAATTAAGCCAAATACATTGCGCAAACTGTCGCATACAATTCGCTTATCCATTTAAGAACAATCAATCCGTTCGTTTTGCGCAACAATAAAAACATTAATTGCTTTTTTTGTATACAAACGCATAATCGCGCTCGAGTGACTTCCTGACCAAAGAGTCAACAAAGCACCTGCAAGCGCACCACGTAAGCCACCTACCTCAGAGCACCGCCACCCTTCTTACAGGCGCGCAGTACTCGGTGACCAAAATAAGAGAAATGAGGAGTACCCCGCTGTGGAAAGCACCAAACAAGAACAACTCTATGCTGCGAAGCCCGCGCGCACTGGCCTGTTGGAACGGCTGTTCAAGCTGTCCTTTCACGGCACCACCGTCAAAACCGAGCTCGCCGCCGGCCTGACCACCTTTATCACCATGGCGTACATCATTTTCGTCAACCCCAACATCATGGCCGACGCCGGCATCGATCACGGCGCGGCTTTCGTGGCCACCTGTATCGCCGCCGCGTTCGGTTGCTTCCTGATGGGCCTTTACGCCAACTGGCCGGTTGGCCTGGCGCCAGGCATGGGGCTGAACGCGTTCTTCACCTACACCGTGGTTGGCACCATGGGCTACAGCTGGCAGATCGCGCTGGGAGCGGTATTCCTCTCGGGCATTCTGTTTATGATTCTGACCTTCTCGCGTATCCGCGAATGGCTGCTCAATAGCATCCCCGCGAGCCTGCGGTTTGCGATGGGTGCCGGAGTCGGTCTGTTTCTCGGCCTCATCGGGTTGAAGACCGCAGGCATTGTGGTGGCCAGCCCTGAAACCTTGCTGAAGATGGGCGACCTCACCGCCGCTGGCCCACTGCTGGCAGCCATCTGCTTTTTGATGATTGCGGTGCTGGAATACCACCGCGTGTTCGGCGGCATTCTGATCAGCATTCTTACCGTCACGCTGGCGGGCTGGGGTTTGGGTATCGTCGAGTTCGGCGGCATCTTCTCCATGCCACCAAGCCTGGCCCCGACCTGGCTGGCGATGGACATTTCCGGCGCACTAAACGTCGGCATGATCAGCGTGGTGTTGGCCTTCCTGTTCGTGCACATGTTCGACACCGCCGGCACCCTGATGGGCGTGGCGCAACGGGCGAACCTGGTGGACGAAAACGGCCACATCGAAAACCTCAGCCGTGCGATGAAAGCAGACAGTACTTCCAGCGCCTTCGGTGCCCTGGTGGGCTGCCCGCCGGTGACCAGTTACGTAGAAAGCGCCGCGGGCGTGGCCTCGGGCGGTCGCACCGGGCTGACGGCGGTCACCGTTGGCGTGCTGTTTATTGCCGCGATGTTCTTCGCTCCGCTGGCCGGCATGATTCCCGCCTACGCCACGGCCGGTGCGCTGATTTACGTGGCCATGTTGATGATGAGCGGCATGGCGCACATCGACTGGGAAGACCACACCAACACCATCCCGGCGATTATCACCGTGGTGATGATGCCGCTGACCTTCTCGGTTACCGACGGCCTGGCCATGGGCTTTATCACCTTCGTGGTGCTCAAGCTGGCCACCGGCAAACACAAGGAAATCACCCCTAGCCTGTATGTGCTGGCGATTATCTGCGCGTTGAAATTCGCCTTCTTGTAATCTTCGCCGACGCTCAAACTGCTCCACGAGCCCCGACGTTAAAGCGTCGGGGCTTTTCTACATCTGAAGAGGCCCGCAATGAACCTGGACACCTGGCTGTTATTTAGCAGCGCCGCGCTGATCGTCATTCTGATTCCCGGCCCGTTGTCGCTGCTCATGGTCAGCAACAGCCTGAACTACGGCCTGCGCCGCTCGGCGCCGGCATTTCTCGGTGGCGTCAGCGCCTCCATCTGCCTGCTTAGCGCCTCTGCACTGGGCCTGGGCGCCCTGCTGCTGGCGTCGGAAAAACTGTTCAGCATGCTGAAAGTGTTGGGCGCGTTGTACTTGTTTTACCTCGCCTACCAGAGCTGGCAGGAGTCGCGCGAAGCGGCGAAACCGGCCAAGGCTGACGACCAACCGCTGACCGCACCGAGCCGGCGCAGCATGTTTCTGAAAGCGTTTGGTTTGGGCGCGAGCAACCCGAAAGACATCCTGTTTTTCGCCGCTTTTCTGCCGCAGTTCATCAGCGCCGATCAGCCCATGGGCAATCAGCTACTGGTGATGATCGCCACCTGGGCGGCGCTGGATTTGGGCTGCAAATTGTTCTACGGCTTGAGCGCGCGTGGCGCTGCGACGTTTTTGCGTTCGGGCAAGGGGCAGGTGTGGTTTAACCGGGTCAGTGCGGGGTTGTTTGCGGGGGCGGGAACGGCTTCGTTGTTGAGTCGCTGAGGAAGCGGCTGGGAAGTCGCGATGCTGGTGGATCAAGCGCATCGCGACTGAAATCGCTCCTACACGAATGTTGCCATCCGCAGCAGCGCCGGACCCGCCACTCCCCTGTAAAAGCGACTTCAGTCGCGATGCTCTTGATCTAACGATTTAGCTGCCGCGATACGTCGAATAGCTATACGGCGAAATCAGCAGCGGCACATGGTAGTGGTCCTGGCCGGCATCGATGCCGAAACGCAGTACCACCACATCCAGAAATGCCGGTTCCGGCAACTGCACGCCGCGCGCGCGGTAGTAATCGCCGGCGTGGAAGTGCAGCTGATAAACGCCCGAAGCGTAGTCTTCGCCTTGCAGCACCGGCGAGTCGCAACGACCGTCGTCATTGGTGTGCAGGGTGTTAATCAGCACCACGGACGAGCCTTCTACGCGGTACAGCTCGACTTTGATGTTGCTACCTGGGCAGCCGTGAGCGGCGTCCAAAACATGCGTGGTTAAACGTCCCATCGGTTCCGGGCAACTGCGCCAAACGCAGCCGCCGCGCCTCCTCTATGCAGGTGAATTCGAAGCGCCACACCGGCATCAAGCCAGGGCGCAGCGGGAGCATACCATGCGCATTTAAGATTTCGAGACATTCCATACGAAAATTGTACACAATCAACCACAACAATTTTTCCGCGCAAGACCTGCCCGTTCGCAGCGCGCCAATGGCGTCCGTGCACCGCATTGGCACACCGCAGGGCCAAGCACGGGCCTTGAGCTAAGCTTCATGGCAATCAGAAAGTGGATAAATTGGTGAAATTTTCCATTTACAAAACATCCATCACTTTGTATACAATCAACCCATCACGGTCGCCTACGCTTACCCGGCCTTCGCTGCGACCGCACCATTCATAAGAAGGAACACCTGCAGTGAGCGCTGACTACCCTCGCGACCTGATCGGTTACGGCAACGACATCCCCCATCCGCACTGGCCCGGCAATGCCCGCATCGCCATTTCCTTTGTGCTCAATTACGAGGAAGGCGGCGAGCGCAACGTGTTGCACGGCGATAAAGAGTCCGAGGCATTTCTGTCAGAAATGGTCGCCGCTCAGCCGCTGCAAGGCGTGCGCAATATGAGCATGGAGTCGTTGTACGAATACGGCAGCCGCGCCGGGGTGTGGCGCATTCTCAAGCTGTTCGAGAAAACCGGCATTCCGCTCACCGTGTTCGCCGTGGCCATGGCCGCACAACGTCACCCGGATTTGATCCGCGCCATGGCCGCTGCGGGCCACGAGATTTGCAGCCACGGCTACCGCTGGATCGACTACCAGTACATGGACGAAGCGCAAGAACGCGAACACATGCTGGAGGCCATTCGCATCCTTACTGAAATTACCGGTGAGCGCCCGCTGGGCTGGTACACCGGCCGCACCGGCCCGAACACCCGGCGCCTGGTGATGGAGGAAGGCGGCTTCCTCTATGACTCCGACACCTACGACGACGACCTGCCCTACTGGGAACAAAACAACCCGACTGGCAAAGCACACCTGGTGATTCCGTACACCCTCGACACCAACGACATGCGCTTCACCCAGGTGCAGGGTTTCAACAGCGGCGATGACTTCTTCAATTATCTGAAAGATGCCTTCGACGTGCTTTACGCCGAAGGTGCCGAGGCGCCGAAAATGCTGTCTATCGGCCTGCATTGCCGCCTGATTGGCCGCCCTGCCCGCCTGGCGTCGTTGCAGCGTTTTATCGAATACGTGCAGGGCTTCGAGCAGGTGTGGTTCGCCCGCCGCGTCGACATCGCCCGCCACTGGCACGCCACCCATCCCTTCAGCCAAGAGAGCGCGAAATGAGCCGCTTCCAGACCCTGACCCCTTCCACGCTGAGCCGCGAAGCATTCGTGGCAGCCTTTGCCGACATCTACGAGCACTCGCCCTGGGTGGCCGAAAAAGCCTACGACCTGGGCGCCGACAGCAGCCTGGACGACATCGAAGGCCTGCACAGCCGCATGGCCGACATCCTGCTCAGCGCCGATCACGCCGCCCAGTTGGCACTGATCAACGCTCACCCGGACCTCGCCGGCAAAGCCGCTGTGCGCGGCGAACTGACAGAAGCCAGCACCTCGGAGCAATCCGGTGCGGGCATCCACGAATGCACGGCTGAAGAGTTTCAACGCTTCACCGAGCTGAACGACGCCTACAAAGCGAAGTTCGCGTTTCCCTTCATCATGGCGGTCAAGGGCAGCAATCGGCACCAGATTCTCGCAGCGTTCGAGGAGCGCATTCACAACTCCAAGGAAGCAGAGTTCGAGCGAGCGCTGGCCGAAATCAACAAGATCGCGCTGTTCCGTTTGCAGACCCTATAAGGCCTGCAGTTCCTGACGCCGCCACCTCTCCCCGCCCCATCTAAGGCAGACAAACAATGAAAGCTTACGCCGTACCCTTCGAGAAATACGTCAACCTCGCCGACGCCCGCCTGGGCACCAAGGCCATCTCGGTTACCGATGACTGGTTCGCCGACGTCAACCGCTTGTTCCAGCCGACTCCGGCGGTGTGGAAAGAAGGCGTGTTCGATGACAACGGCAAGTGGATGGACGGCTGGGAATCGCGCCGCAAGCGCTTCGAAGGCTACGACAGCGCGGTGATCAAACTCGGCGTGCCGGGTTCGATCAAGGGTGTGGACATCGACACCAGTTTCTTCACCGGTAACTTCCCGCCGTCGGCGTCCCTGGAAGGCTGCTTTGTAGCCGAAGGCGACCCGAGCGACAGCACCGAGTGGACCGAAGTACTGGGCGCCGTGGAGTTGAAAGGCGACAGCCACCACTACCACGAGATCACCAACAGCCAGGCGTTCACCCACCTGCGCTTCAACATTTACCCGGACGGCGGCGTGGCGCGTCTGCGCGTGTACGGCGTGCCGTTCCGTGACTGGTCGAACGTGGGCGACAACGAACAAGTCGACCTGGCCAGCGCCTTGAACGGCGGCCGTGCCCTGGCCTGCTCCGACGAGCACTTCGGGCGCATGAGCAACATCCTCAACCCGGGCCGTGGCATCAACATGGGCGATGGCTGGGAAACCGCACGCCGCCGCACGCCGGGCAACGACTGGGTCATCGTCGCGCTGGGCCACCCGGGCGAAATCGAACGCATCGTGGTCGACACCCTGCACTTCAAAGGCAACTACCCGGACAGCTGCTCGATTCAAGGCGCCTTCGTTAAAGGCGGCACCGACAGCCAGATCGAAACCCAAAGTCTGTTCTGGCGCGAACTGCTGCCAAGCCAGAAACTGCAAATGCACGCCGAGCACGAATTCGCCGAGCAGATCAACGCACTGGGCCCAATCACCCACGTACGTTTGAACGTGTTCCCGGATGGTGGTGTTAGCCGTCTGCGGTTGTTTGGCAAGGTTGCGAAATAAATAGGCTCACGCCGCCCAGTCCCCTCTCCCGTTTACGGGAGAGGGTTAGGGAGAGGGGTTCTTCGGCGCAGATCAGCGTTAAGCCTGGCCCTCTCCCCCAGCCCCTCTCCCGCGCGCGGGAGAGGGGAGTCTTAATAACGAATAATGTAGAAACCAACATGCGCAAACTGATCATCGAACCGCTAACCAAAGAAGCCTTCGCCCCGTTCGGGGACGTCATCGAAACCGAGGGCAGCGACCATTTCATGATCAACAACGGCTCTACCCGCCGCTATCACAAGCTGGCGACGGTTGAGACGGCGCAGCCGGATGACAAGGCGATCATCAGTATTTTCAGCGCTGAAAAGCTGGAATACCCGCTCACCATCCGCATGTTGGAGCGCCATCCGCAGGGCAGTCAGGCGTTTATTCCGCTGCTCGGCAATCCTTTTCTGATCGTGGTCGCGCCACTTGGCGATGCACCTGTATCAGGTTTGGTCCGTGCTTTTGTCAGCAATGGCAAGCAGGGCATTAATTACCATCGCGGCGTTTGGCACCACCCGGTGCTGACGATCGAAAAGCGGGATGACTTCCTGGTGGTTGATCGCAGCGGTTCTGGCAACAACTGCGATGAGCATTTTTTTACCGAGGATGAACAGGTTCTCCTCAACCCCCACCAATAAGAGAAGCTCGGCAGCCGGCCAGCCGGTTCCGGGAAGAGGTAAACACTGTGGAAGCACATTTGATTGAATGGGCGAACCTGGCGGTGCGCTGGGTTCACATGATTGTCGGCATCGCCTGGATCGGTGCGTCGTTCTATTTCGTTTGGCTGGAAAACAACCTCAACCGCGCCAATCCGCGTGATGGCCTGGCCGGTGATTTGTGGGCGATCCACGGTGGCGGTATCTACCACCTGGAAAAATACAAACTCGCCCCGCCGAAAATGCCGGACAACCTGCATTGGTTCAAATGGGAAGCCTATTGGACCTGGATGTCGGGCGTTACCCTGCTGTTGATCGTCTACTACCTCAACCCTTCGCTGTACCTGATCATGCCCGGCAGCGACCTCAGCCCGGCAGCGGCCATTGCCATCGGCGTGGGTTCGCTGGTCAGCGGCTGGTTTATCTACAACTTCCTGTGCGACTCGGCGCTGGGTAAACAACCGGCCCTGCTCGGCCTGGTGTTGTTTGTTCTGTTGGTTGCCGCAGCGTTTGGCCTGAGCCAGGTGTTCAGCGGGCGCGGTGCGTACATCCATGTCGGCGCCATCATCGGCACCATCATGGTCGGTAACGTGTTCAACACGATCATGCCGGCCCAGCGCGCGCTGGTGAAAGCCATCGAAGAAAACCGCACGCCCGACCCGGCCCTGCCGGCCAAAGGCCTGCTGCGTTCGCGCCACAACAACTACTTCACCCTGCCGGTGCTGTTCATCATGATCAGCAACCACTTCCCGAGCACCTACGGCAGCCAATACAACTGGCTGATCCTGGCGGGCATCGCGGTATTGGCAGTGATCGTGCGTCACTACTTCAATACCCGTCACCACAGCAACAGCTTCAGCTGGGCCTTGCCGGCTGGCGCGTTGGGCATGATCTGCCTGGCCTTCGTTACCGGTCCGAGCCTGTCGACCATGAATGGCGCGGGCAACGAACAAGCCGCTAAAGCCGTCGAATACCAACCGCTGCCCGCCACCGCCATTGGCGGCAAAACGGCCAAGGAAGCCGCCGAAGAAGCGGCCAAGCAGCCGGCGCCGGCAGAGCAACCGGTGGCTCAGGCAACCGCGCCAGCCGGTGCCCCGGGGTTCGACAAGGTGCATGAAGTGATTCAAGTGCGCTGCACGGTGTGCCACTCGCAAAAGCCCACCAACAGCATGTTCAGCGCGGCGCCAGCGGGGGTGATGTTCGACACGCCTCAGCAAATTCAGCAAATGGCTCCGCGTATTCAGGCGCAAGCCGTGGCCACCCAGGCCATGCCGCTGGGCAACCTGACCCAAATGACGCCGCAAGAGCGGGAGTTGATTGGGGCCTGGATTGCCAAGGGCGCGCAGGTGAACTGAGTGGTGCCCTAATAAAAAAACCGCGCCTTGTGCGCGGTTTTTTTATTCATGGTTTTTTTGTAACGGCTTGCCCTCTCCCCCAGCCCCTCTCCCGCAAGCGGGCGAGGGGAGCCAATCGGCGTTTTTTCTATATCACCGTTCGGCCCCCTCTCCCTCTGGGAGAGGGTTGGGGAGAGGGTCGCGGACGCTACAACACGTTCGGCTCGATCTCCAACTCCACCCCAAACCGCTCCAGCACATCCGCCTGAATACGCTTGGCTAACGCCAGCAACTCGCTGCCCGTGGCGGTGCCGTAGTTCACCAGCACCAGCGCCTGAAGCTTGTGCACGCCCGCATCACCGTCGCGAAAGCCTTTCCAGCCGGCCCGTTCGATCAGCCAGCCGGCCGCCAATTTCACTTGGCCATCGGCCTGCGGATAAGCCACCACATCGGCATGTTCTTCACGAACCCTGGCGGCCAGTTCAGCGCTCACCAGTGGGTTTTTGAAGAAGCTGCCAGCGTTACCGAGCACTGCCGGGTCGGGCAGTTTTTCGGCGCGGATGGCGCAAATGGCGCGGCTCACGTCGGTGGCGGTGGGCGTGTCGATGCCTTGCTCGACCAGGCGCTGACGCACCGGTCCGTATTCCAGATGCAGGTGCTGCTGACGGTTCAAGGCAAAGCGCACGCGCAAGATCAGCCAACGACCGGGCTGCTGTTTGAACACGCTGTCGCGGTAGGCGAAGTTGCAGTCGGCCAGGTTGAACTCCCGCAGCGCGCCGGTCTGGCGGTCGAGCGCGGTCAGGCTGTGGAACACGTCTTTAATCTCAACGCCATAGGCGCCAATGTTCTGCATCGGCGCGGCGCCAACGGTGCCAGGAATCAGGCTGAGGTTTTCCAGGCCGCTCAGGCCTTGGCTCAAGGTGGTCTGCACAAACGGGTGCCACGGCTCGCCCGCCTCGGCTTCAATCACCACCTGCTCGGCGTTTTCTACAATGCGAATGCCGCGACTGGCCATGCGCAGCACCAAGGCCTGCACGTCGCCGGTGAGCAGCAGATTGCTGCCGCCGCCAATCACCAGCAGCGGTAGTTGACGCTCCTCAGCCAGTTTCAGCGCAGTGCGAACGTCGTCATCGTTATGGGCCTCGGCAAACTGCGCCGCGCGTACATCGACGCCAAAGGTGTTGAAGGGTTTGAGCGATACCTGCTCGACCACGTTCATAGCCGCCCTCGCACTTCGTTGAGCAATTGCGCGCCGGCGTGTTCGAGCAGGTCGAGTACGTGTTCGAAGCCGTCGGCGCCGCCGTAATACGGGTCGGGCACTTCGTCGGCATCCAGTTGATAGCGACGCAGATAAAGGTCGAGTTCAGCGCGGCTGTTGGCCGGCTGCAGGGCTTTGAGGTCGGCGAAGTTGCTGTGATCCATGGCCAGGATCAAGTCGAACTGCTCGAAGTCCGCCCGGCTCACCTGCCGCCCACGCAGGGCGGAAAGGTCGTAGCCGCGCTGCAAGGCGGCGGCGCTGGCGCGGCTGTCGGCGGGTTTGCCGACGTGCCACGGGCCGGTGCCGGCAGAGTCGACATGCACCTGGCCATCAAGCCCGGCGTTAAGCAGTTGCTGGCGGAATACGCCCTCGGCCGAGGGCGAACGGCAAATGTTGCCCAGGCACACGAACAACACGCGCATCAGGCCCCCAGCAGGCGCCGAACGCGCTCCAGGTCTTCCTGGGTATCAACACCGGCTTGCGGCGCTTCCAAGGCATCGGCCACATGAATGCGCTCACCGTGAAACAGCGCGCGCAGTTGCTCCAGGCATTCGGTGTCTTCAAGCCAGCACGGGCCCCAGCTTACGAAGTTGTGCAGGAACTGCGCGCGGTAGGCGTAGATGCCGATGTGGCGGCGGTACGGCACGCCGGCCGGCAGTTGCTCGCGGTTGGCGGCGAAAGCGTCACGCGCCCACGGCAACGGCGCGCGGCTGAAGGTCAGGGCCAGGCCGTTCTGGTCAGTGACGACCTTGACCACGTTGGGGTTGAACAACGCGGCAACTTCTTCAATCGGCTCGGCCAGCGTGGACATGGCCGCTTCCGGATGGGCCGCGAGGTTGGCGGCCACCTGATCGATGACGGCGGGCGGAATCAGCGGCTCGTCGCCTTGCACGTTGACCACAATCGCATCACCGGCCAGCCCCAAGGCGCTGGCCACTTCGGCGAGGCGGTCGGTGCCGGAGTTGTGGTCCACGCGGGTCATCACCACTTCAGCGCCAAAGCCCTTGCAGGCCTCGACAATGCGCGCATCGTCGGTGGCCACTACCACGCGCTGGGCGCTGCTTTTGCAGGCTTGTTCCCAGACGTGCTGAATCATCGGCTTGCCGCAGATGTCTTGCAGCGGTTTGCCGGGCAAGCGGGTGGAGGCGTAGCGGGCGGGAATGACAACGGTGAAGGCTGTGCTCATTTACTTATCCAGGCGCTCGTCGACGTTCAGGCTGCGGGCTTCGGTTTCCAGCATCACCGGAATGCCTTCGCGCACCGGGAAGGCCAATGCGTCGGCCTTGCACACCAGCTCGGATTTATCGTCAGCCAGCTTCAGTGGGCCTTTGCACAGGGGGCACGCGAGGATGTCGAGTAGTTTGGGGTCCATTGCGAATTCCTTTAACGGGTGAATGGAGGGGCGGTCTGCGCAGGCTTAGCGCGCCGGCAGCAGACCCGCAAGACGGTGGTCGAACCAGGCCAGAAATGCCGGCGACGGCACGGCGTCGACCGCCAGGTACCACCAACTGTCAGCGGCGAAGGCGCGGCATTTCACGGCGTCCTTCTCGGTCATCACCAAGGGCAGCGCGGGGCTGAAACTCAGCTGCTCGGCGGTGTACTCGGCGTGGTCGGCGAAGGCATGGGAAATCGGGCGCCAGTGTAACGCCTGCAACGTGTTGAAGAAACGCTGCGGGTTGCCGATGCCGGCCACTGCGTGCAGCGCCTGGCCGGGGGGGAAATGCTCAAGCCCCACCCGCTCGCCGCTGCGCAGGTTAACCAAGGCGCTGGGTTGCAAGGTGAAACCAAAGCCCTCGGCGCTGTCGGCGGTGGCGCCGTTGAACAGCACCGCGTCGACGCTCTGCAAGCGCTCCACCGGCTCGCGCAGCGGCCCGGCGGGCAGGCAGCGTCGGTTGCCGAGGCCGCGCGCCGCGTCGATCAAGACCAATTCGATATCGCGCGCCAGGCGGTAATGCTGCATGCCGTCATCGCTGAGAATCAGGTCCAGCGGTTCGTCGGTGAGCAAGGCGCGCACGGCGTTGGCGCGGTTGGGGTCGATCATCAGCGGCACGCCGGTGCGTTGCACAATCAACAGCGGCTCGTCGCCGGCCTGGTCGGCCGACTGCTCGGCGCGAACGCGCCAGGGGAACTGCGGGGGTTTGGCACCGTAGCCACGACTGACTACGCCGACCTTGAGGCCACGCTGCTGGCAGTGAGCGATAAGGCTGAGGATCATCGGCGTTTTGCCGGTGCCGCCAACGGTGATATTGCCGACCACCACCACCGGCACGGGCGCGCGGTAACTATCACCCTCGCCGGCCAGGAAACGCTGGCGTTTACGCGTGACCACCGCCCGGTACAACCACTCCAGCGGCCACAACAGACGCAGCGCGGGATGGCCCTGGTACCAGGCGTTTAGGAGTTTGTCTGAGGCAACCATCAGCGTCGTACCATCAAGGCGCCTTTGGCGCCTCGATGGTGGTAATGCGCAATTGACTGAAGCCCAGCTTGCCGGCTGCGTCCATCGCCGTCACCACCGCTTGGTGGGTGGCTTTGCCGTCGGCATTGATGGTCAGTGGCAGGCTGTTGTCGCCGGCCGACTCACGCTGCAGCGCGGCCATCAGCGTGGGCAGATCGCTTTTGCTCAGCACCTGATCGTTCAACGAGTAGGTGCCGTCGGCGGCAATCGCCACCTCCAGTTGCTTCAATTCGGTGGCTTCCGGCGGCGTACCGCTGGCCGCTTCCGGCAGCTCGATTTTCAGCTGGGTCGGACGGCTGAAGGTGGTGGTGACGACAAAGAACAGCAGCAGCACGAAGATCACATCGATCAGCGACGTCAGGTTCAGGAACACCTCGTCACGGGCGACACTGTTGGCTCTGCGGCGGAATTTCACGGCTTGCTGTCCTCAACGAAATCGACTTCGCGATCGCCCTGGGTCACTTCCACCAACTTGATGGCTTCCTGTTCCATGGTAACGACGATTTCGTCCACGCGGCGCAGCAGGTAACGGTGGAAGAACACCGCCGGAATGGCCACGATCAGGCCCGCCGCCGTGGTCACCAACGCTTTGCCGATACCACCGGCCAGTTGCCCGGCGTTGGCTTGGCCGTTGTCCATAAAACCGCTGAAAATTTCGATCATGCCGAACACCGTGCCGAGCAAGCCGAGCAGCGGCGCCATGGCAGCAATGGTGCCGAGAGCATTGAGGTAGCGTTCCATCTCATGGATGACACGGCTGGCGGACTCTTCGATGCACTCTTTCATGATCTCGCGACCATGTTTGGAATTGGTCAGGCCGGCGGCGAGGATTTGTCCCAGCGGCGAGCTGTTGCGCAGTTCCTTGAGCTTGTCTTTGTTCAGCTGTTTGTCTTTGATCATGCGCCACACCTGCCCCAGCAGATGAGGCGGCGCCACGCGGTTAACGCGCAGGGTCCACAGGCGTTCGGCAACGATGGCCACGGTAGCGATGGAACACAGAATGATCGGTAGCATCATCCAGCCACCTGCTTTGACTAGCTCCCACACGGTGTCAACTCTCCTGGGTTTAAAACGGCCTTGGAATAGCCTGGTTTTACGGGCCTTATCGGATGGCCCCTACAAAAGTGGCGCCACTCTAGCATAGGGCCGGGGGCGCGCCGACCGTCGCGGTTCTCATTTTTCCCGCCAGAATCGCGCTTCTTTGCGCAGGCCGCTGGCCGACTCGAAAGCGCCCAACTGAATGCGCAGGGCGCCCTGCTCCACGCTGTCGAACACCTGCAAACCCAACGCTTGATAACGGCCCATTACCTGCGGGTGCGGATGACCGAATGCGTTGTGGGCGCCGCGCGACACCAGCACCGAATGCGGCGCCACGGCGCGCAAGAAAGCCAACGACGAAGAGCTGCGACTGCCGTGATGGGGCGACTGCAACCAATCGGCGCCCAGGCCGGGATGAGCCGCCAGCCACGCGGCTTCGGCAGCGGCATCAATATCGCCGGTGAGCAGCAAGCGCTCGCCATTGGCCATTACCCACACCACGCATGAGGCCTGGTTGCCAGTTTTTGCTCGCGCCCAACGCCAGGTCTGGAAGTACACGCCGTCCCATTCCCAGTGCGCGCCGTTGATGCAGGGCTGGGCGGAGAGCGAAGCGGGCAATTTGTCCGGTTCGCCGCTGAGCACATGGGCAACGGACACACCGCGTTGCACCGCCAGCGCGCCACCGGCGTGATCGTTGTCGGCATGGCTGATCAGCAGCGTGTCCAACCGCCCGACTGCGAGGCTGCGCAACGAGGGCACCACCAGCCGTTCGCCGCTATCAAAATCGCCGTGGCGGGGGCCGGCGTCATAGAGCATGGCGTGGTTGCGCGTGCGCACCAGCACCGCCAGGCCCTGACCGATATCCAGTTGCAGCACCTCGGCCTGGCCGCTGGGAATGGAGGTCGTCGGCGGCCAGAAAAGCGGCGCCAGCATCACCAGCCCCAGCGCCCGCACCGGCACGCCGGCGGGCGCCAAGGCCAGCAACGCGCCAAGCGCGCCCAGCAACCACACGCCGGGCGTAACCTGCGGCGCCAGCCAGGCCGGATGCCAGGCGGCCACCGCGCTCAGAAACCGAAACAATAGCTCCAGCAAGCCGCCGGCCAGTTGCAGCACCGCCTCGCCCAGCCATGGCACCGGCAACAACAGCGTGCCGACCAAGGCCAGCGGAACGACCGCCAGGCTCACCCACGGCACCGCGAGCAAATTGGCCAACGGCCCAGTGACGCTAATGGGCAGCCCCAGCGCCAGCATTGGCGGCAGCAAGCCGATGCTCATCGACCATTGCGCGCGTGTCCACGTGCGCCACCACGGCCAGGCGCCGAGTCGCCCGCCGAAAACCCAGATGAGCACCGCCACCGCCACGAAAGACAACCAGAATCCAGCCTGCAAACTGACCAGCGGCTCGGCCAGCAACACCAGATTCAACGCCATCAGCAGCGGCAGCCACGCCCCGAGGTGACGAAAGCGCAGGCGCCAGATCAGCACCAGCGCCACCATCACGCACGCGCGCTGCACCGGCACCTGAAACCCCGCCATCAACCCGTAGCCCAACGCGCCAAACCCCGCAGCAGCGCACGCGCAGGGTAACCAAGGCAGGCGCTGCGGCCACAGGCCCAAACGCGCCAAGCCCGCGACCAGCCCGTAGAGCAGCGCGGCGAAGAGCCCGATGTGTTGGCCGGAGATAACCAGAAGGTGCACGGTGCCGGTGTCTTGCAAAGCGCGCCAGTCGGCGCTCGACAGGCCCGAATCGTCGCCCAGCACCAGCGCGGCCAGCCCGCCTTGGCGGCCAAAGGCATCGACCTTCATCAGCCGCTGGCGCACCGCATCGCGCCAACCCAAAGGGCCGCTAGCCGCCGCCAGGCGTTCGCCGTGTTTAACCGAGCCTTGCGCCCCGATGCGTTGCGCCAGCAGCCAGGCCTCGTAGTCGAAACCTTGCGGATTGATCAACCCGCGCGGACGTTTGAGCGTAACCGCCAGCCGCCAGGTTTCACCGGCCCTCACCGCAGGGCCGCCGTTCCAGGTCAGGCGCAGACGCGAGGGCAACTGGGCGCGCCGGGCGCTGACCGATTCGAGCTGAAAGCGCACCGCGCCGTTGCCCTGCGCCGGCAGGCCGACCACGCGGCCTTGCAGCCAGCGGGTCTGGCCATTGAGCTCGGGCGCCAATCGATCGTCGATGGCCCATTGCGCCGACAGGCACGCCCAGCCCAAGCCCAGCAGCGCCAAGCCAATCGGTCGGGCGCGCGTTAATAAAAGCAGACTGCCGATTACCGGCAATACTGTGATCAACCAAGCCGGCGGCAGCGCCGGCAGCCAGCGCAGGGCCAACAAACCCAGCGCCAGCGCGAACATCCCTGTACGCATTTTTTACTGCTCCCTGCGCGCTGTCCTTGCGTCGTTTAAAGCAAACGCAGCGCGCTTATTTGTTGTCACAAAGTCAACGCATATAGCCCGCACAATCTGGGCATAATCCGCCTTTTTCCGCCTGCCGAGATGCCCTATGCCGCGCCGCCTGTTTAAGCGCTACATGCCTAATCCCGAAATGATTCGGGAGCACAAGTCGCTGCGCTTTCTCGGCTCGCTGATGCATGACCCCAACCTTTGGCACCTCAATCGTCACTCAGTGGCACGCGCCATGGCCGTCGGCTTGTTCGCGGCGTTCATCCCCCTTCCTCTGCAAATGCTGTTGGCAGCTTCCCTGGCCATTCCCCTGCGCGGCAACCTGCCGATCTCGGTGGGCCTGGTTTGGCTCACTAACCCGATCACCATGCCGCCGTTGTTTTATTGCACCTACAAGCTGGGGGCGTGGGTGATGCAGATACCGGCGGGGGAAATTACCGGCACCGTCTGGCCGCGCATCAGTCACTTTTTCGACGATCCGTCGTGGGAGTTGATCCAGATGCTCTGGCATCCGGTACTGGCGCCCTTTCTGCTGGGCTCGGTGCTCACCGGGCTGATTGCCGGTGTGTTGGGGTATTCGTTGACGATGCTCTACTGGCGCTGGTGGGTGCGCAGTAGCTGGAAGAAACGTCAGCTCAAACGGCGGGAAAAAGCGGCGACCTAGTCGCAATTAGCTCTGCAAAAAAAGGCGCCACTTGGGCGCCTTTTTTCGTTGCTGGATCTATCAATGGCGGAACTTGAATTGCAGCTCGGCGCCGTCGAAATACCCCTCGTCCTGATCGCGGCTGCGCTCGTTGGTGATCACCCTGCCGCCCACCTCAAACGGGCTCACATCGCTCGGCTTGTCGGCAAACATCTGCGGCAGCAGCGCCGGGTCAGCCGGCTTGCTCGGCGCGGCACTGGCGCCCGGCGTCACGGCAACTTTCGGTTCAAGGTCTTTAACCAGCTCTTTGGGCAAACGCAGGTCGAGCTTGGCTTTGGGCACCGGGGCTTTTTTCACGGCGGCGCTGGCCTTTTGCTGGGCAGCGGTTTGCGGCTTGGAAACGTGCAGGCGCTGAATTTTGTCCGGCGGTTGCGGTGCCCGCACCGTCACGGTTTTCGGCGTGCTCGGCTCAGCGAGCTGCTTGTCGGTCACCGGCGCACTGGCCGTTTTCTCCGGCAGCGGTTCCAGTTTGCTTTCGATCAGCGGTTCCAGCGGTTTGATGCGCGGTGTATCGGCCACCTTGGGCGCGGGCTTGGACGCGTCGGCGGCGGGCTCACGCTGTTCCACGGCCGGCACTTGCGGCGCAGGTGGCGTTTTTGGCGGGGTCGGGTCTTTGTCGCAAGCGGCTAACAGCAGCACGGCAAACGACAACCCAAGAAATCGGATAGCCATCATGGTTACGGGTCGAACTCGGCAGAAGCCAACATGCTCGCGCGCTCAGCCCTCCCTGGCAAGCGTGCACTCTGGGCAGGATGTAACCACTGCCCTCCTACTGCTGACCACGCGAGTGCTGCAATTGTTGCAACTGCGTGCGCACATTGCGCTGCGGGTAACGCTGTTGCAGCGCCTGTAATTGCTGCTCGGCCTGCGCGTTCTGGCCGTCGCGTTGCAATTGCAGAATCTGCTCCAGGCTACGTTGCACCTGCGCGTCATCGCCTGCGGTTTTGCGCGCCAATACCGGGGCTGATGGCTTTGGCGCCGCGTCGGTAAACGGCGCGGCGGGCGACGCTGGCGCCTGCTGTTTATCGCTGAGCTGTTCGTTCAATTGGCCGCTGATCACCGCCGGCGCTTGCTTGCGCATTTCCGGGCGGGCAGCGGCACGCTCCTTCACGCTGGCTTTTTTCTCGGCTTGCGGCTCGGCGGCATAGAAGGCATCCGGGTCGACGGCTTCGGCCTTAGGCGCCATGGCTGGCGCAGGTGCCGGCACCGACAAGGTGATCGGTGCGGCGTCGTATTGCTGCTCCGGCGCCCGCTCCATGGTGCGCGTCGCCAAGCCCACGCCGATGCCCAAGGTGGCGATGCTGGCAAAGGCCATCGACCATCGGGCACGCTGGCTGCCGCCGAATAACCAGCCTTGTAAGCGACTCAGTACAGGCTGCTTGGCAGGCACACGCTGGTAGTGGGCGGCTTGAGCCTGGGCGGCGGCGAGAATGCGCGCATCCATGTCCGGCGGCGGCGCTTGCTCGCTGTGGCGGCGGAAATGCTCGAGCATCGTCTGCTCCAGCTCGGCGCTGTCACGCGGTTCGTGTGTCATAGGGATACCTCGTCGGCGGTGGCCGGGTCCGTCAGCAACCGTCGTAACTTGCTCAGGGCATAGCGCAGGCGACTTTTCACGGTCTCCGCCGGCGTTTGGGTCAGGGTCGCAATTTCGCTGACGTCCATGTCGCCATGGGCACGGAGCAGGAACACCTCACGCTGCTCAGCCGGTAGATCATCCAGCGCCGCCTGCAGACGCTGCTGGTCACGGGTCAGGCTGAGCTGCTGCTCCGGGTTAGGCTGGTGATCGGCCTCGGCGTGCACCTGTTCGTCGTATTCGTCGTGCAGATACTGGCGTTTGCCATGCTTGCGCCAATAGTCGATCAACCGGTTGCGGGCGATCTGGTACAGCCATGTGCTGAACTGCACCGCCTCGCGCTGCTGCGACTCGCTACGGATCAGGCTCATCCAGGTTTCCTGGAACACTTCCTCGGCAATAGCAGAATCGCCGCATAGGCCGCACAGAAAACGGAACAGCCCCAGGCGATGCCGGGCATACAGCTCAGCGAACGCCTGGCTATCGCCCTGCCGATAGCGACGCAACAACTCAGCGTCGCCAATGGCAGAAGCAGAAACAGAAGAGTCAGGTGAAGGAGCGGCTGTCACGCTAGTCGACCTTGGCCAGGGTTTTAGGGGAAGGAGTGGCCGCAGTTTGCAGGCTCTGCGCCAGTTCCACCAGTTGCACGAATTCAGCGCGCAGGCCAAAGCGGTCGTCGCCCTTGGCGCCACGGGCCAGCTCGGCGCTGGCAGCCAGGTCGAAGCCTTGGGTGTATTGGCCGCCTTTTAACTGCTGGGCGAAGGCGGCGACGGCCGCAGCGAAGCGCAGGTCAGCACTGGCCTGGGCGATGGCCGGTGCGCTGGCGTCAGCGGCAATCGGCACTTCCAGCAAGCGGCTCGTGTTTTGCTCGGGCGCTTTGTAGCGGATGCGGACCAGGGCCATTTCGCTGGAGGCGGCGCGTTTGCTTGCCGGCTGCTCATAACGCAGCGGTTCCAGCCAGCCTTTGTTGCCAGCGGGCACGACTTCGTACAAGGCCGTTACGGTGTGGCCCGCGCCGATTTCGCCAGCATCGACTTTGTCGTTGCTGAAGTCTTCACGCTTGAGGGCGCGATTCTCGTAGCCCAGCAGGCGGTACTCACTGACCTGCGCAGGATTGAATTCCACCTGGATTTTCACGTCTTTGGCCACGGTCATCAGGGTTGAACTGAGCTGCTGCACCAGCACCTTGCGCGCCTCGCGCAGGTTGTCGATGTACGCATAATTGCCGTTGCCGGCATCGGCCAACTGCTCCATCAGCTGCTCGTTGTAGTTGTCGGTGCCAAAGCCGAGGGTGGTCAGCGACACGCCGGTTTTGCGCTTGTCTTCGGCGAGCTTTTTCAGGCTGTCGAAGTCGCTGATGCCGACGTTGAAGTCGCCATCGGTAGCCAGCAGGATGCGGTTGATGCCGTTCGCCACGAAGCCTTGCTGGGCTTGTTGATACGCCAACTGAATGCCCGACTCCCCTGCCGTCGAACCGCCCGCTTGCAATTGGTCGATGGCGGCGCGGATCTTGGCCTTTTCGCTGCCGGACGTCGGCGCCAGAACCACGCTTGAATCGCCGGCATAAACCACCAACGACACTTTGTCTTCGGCGCGCAGCTGGTCGACCAACAGTTTCAGCGTGCTTTGCACCAGCGGCAGGCCATCGGGGCGGTCCATAGAGCCGGACACATCGACCAAAAACACCAGGTTCGCTGGCGGCATGGCTTGGCTTTGCAAGTCCGAGGCTTTGATTGCCACTTTCAACAGCCGACTGTTGGCATTCCACGGCGTAACCGCCAGCTCGGTGCTCACACCAAAGGGCGTGTCGCCGCTGGCCGGTGGATAGCTGTAGGGAAAGTAATTCACCAGCTCTTCCAGACGCACCGCCTCTTCCGGCGGCAGTTGGCCGCGATTGAGGAAACGTCGCACGTTGGCGTAGCTGCCGGTATCGACGTCGATACTGAACGTGGAAACCGGGTCTTGGGCGACGGCATGGATCGGGTTGTCAGCGAGCTTCTGGTATTGCTCGCGGTTGGCGTCTTGATAATACGGCGATGGCGCATCGGCAGGGGCCGGCGCGGCCATGCGCTGGCTCGGTTTGACCATGCCGGCGACCGCCGCGTAACTGGCATTGGGCTCGGCTTTCTTGGCCTCGGCCGGCGCGACCTGCTCGGCCAGCGCATCACGGGAATAGGTAATCGGCGCGGGGGCAACGGGCGCCTGGGCGGCAACCGAGTCGGCTTCCTTGACCGAGCACGCACTGAGCGTGATGGCCAGGCCACCGGCAAAACCGCAAATCAGGGGCAAACGAGATAGAGCGAGATAGTGAGCCATGCTGGCGTCTCCAGGGGGTCCATTCGCTCAGGTAGACGGAGGGGTTTGGCGGGCGGGGTTAACGCTTTTAAAAAAAAAGCGCATTTCGAAGCACCCGCTAGATCTTCTCGGCTAGAGCCAGGCAAGGCGCCCCGGAGCTTTTAAGCGCAGCGTACTGCAGTACGTGAGCATTAAAAGCGAGGACGCAACGCAGCATGGCCGACGCCCAGAAGATCGTTTCACATGAGGTTAGGCGTCTCTTGGCAGAGCTGATTGGCTAACATCCCAAGCGTCATGATCGCCCGCTCCGACTCACGGTTCCACGGAATGCCACAGTTCAACCGCACGCAGTGGTTGAACTGTTCGGTGTTGCTGAAGATCAGCCCCGGCGCAATGCTGATGCCCTGCTGCAACGCCCGAACGTGCAGATCTTTGGTATTGACGCGGCGCGGCAGGCTGACCCACAAAATGAAGCCACCTTTAGGTCGCGTGATTTGCGTGCCTTCGGGAAAATACTGCTGCACGGCCAGTTGGAACGCGCTGAGGTTCTTCCGGTATTCGTGGCGGATGTAGCGCAAGTGGCGGTCGTAACCGCCATTTTCGAGGTACGCCGCCACGCCCATTTGCGTGACGCTGCACGCCGAATGGGTGGTGAAGGTTTGCAGGCGCTGGATGTCGTCCTGGTATTTGCTGGCGACAATCCAGCCCACGCGCACGCCCGGCGACAGGGTTTTGGAAAAGCTTGAGCAATACAGCACGCGGCCTTCGCGATCGTGAGATTTCAAGGCTTTGGTCGGGCCTTGCTCGAACAGCAGTTCGCCGTAAATGTCGTCTTCAACAATATGGAAATCGAACTCGCGGGCTTGGCGCAGCAGTTGTTTTTGCCGGTCTTCCGGAATGGTGCCGCCCAGCGGGTTGCTCAGTCGCGCGGTGAGCACCAAGGCTTTGATCGGCCATTGGCTGGCCGCCAACTGCAAGGCTTCCAGGCTGATGCCGGTGGTGGGGTCGCTGGGAATCTCGATCACTTTCAGGCCCAGCAAATCGGCCAATTGCAGGAGGCCGTAATACGTAGGCGACTCGGTGGCGATCAGGTCGCCGGGCTTGGTCAGCACGCGCAACGACATTTGCAGGGCATCGACACAGCCGTGGGTGATGACGACTTCCGCCGGGTCAACGACCACGCCGGCATCGCGCATACGGATCGCCACCTGGCGGCGCAGCGGCTCGAAGCCTGGGCTGAACATGTAGCTGAAGGCGCGTGGGCTGTGGAACCGGGTCACCTTGGCCAACTGCTGATGCAGCGCGCGAACCGGCAAATAATCCACATGGGGCACCGCGGCGCCGAAGGGAAAAACCCCTTCGCGCCGGGCTTCGGTCAACACTTGGTTGATGATGCTGCTGCGAGTGACCAAACCAGGGCGCTCGACCCGGGCGATGTCCGGGGTGGCGGCGGTTAGCGCCGGGGTTTGGTGAACGTAAAAGCCTGACTGCGGGCGGGCGCGAATCAGGCCCTGGTCCTCAAGGTTGGCGTACGCCTGCAACACGGTGGCGTGGCTGACGTTCAGCTGTGAACTCATCTTGCGTACCGACGGCACGCGCTCGCCCGGTTGATACACGCCTCGGCGGATATCTTCGGCCAATTGCTGGGCGATACGTTGATAGAGCAACAGACTGGTCATGGCGGCTTTCCCTGATTGAGCGTGAACACCGATACAGTAGCGAAACAGTCTAGAACTGAACCGGCACAGTTGCAGATTTTGTTTTGCATACAGAACAGGGAAAACCGGGTCGTGGGGCGGCGCTTATCGCAGGCTGGACGTGGGCTGCGGTTTACTGAACAAGCCTGGATCCCCGCGTGCGCGAGGATGACGGTGGTGGGTTTGGGAGACCGGATAACACTGAGGGTATAAAAAAGCCCCGGGCGCTGTGAACGACCGGGGCTGGGGATTAGGCGTTCGGACTACCGATCCGAGCCCAACTTGCCCTGGTCGTCGGAGAACACGATTTCCACCCGACGGTTTTGCGCACGGCCACGGGACGAGGCGTTTTCGGTGACCGGGAAATCGGCGCCGTAACCGACGGCCTGGATACGGCTTTGGTCGATGCCAAGGTCGATCAGGGTGTCGGCCACCGCTTGCGCGCGCGCCTTGGACAGTTCGAGGTTTTCCTCACGGCTGCCCCGGTTGTCGGTGTAACCCTCAACGCGCACCACGCGGCGGGGGTTGAGCTGGAGGAACTGCACCAGCTTGAGCAAGGTGCGATTGGCGGCCGGTTTCAACTCGGCATCGCTGGCGTCAAACAGCACGTCTCCCAACGTCAGCACCAGGCCCCGGTTGGTTTCGGTGGCGGCCAGATTGATCTGCTCTTCCAGCCATTTGCCTTGCTGCTGAACACTCAACAGCTTGGCTTCGCGCAGGTTGAGTTGCAGCCGTTCGACGTCCATCTGCAGCTTGGCCTGGCGTTCTTGATTGACGCTGAGCTTGGTGTGCTCGGCGGCGATCGCGCTGTAGCGCTGGCTTAGGTAGGCGTAGTGCTGGACGTCAGCATCGCTGCCCCAGTAGGTGGACAAACGATCAGCGCGCGACAGCGAGTCGCCGGCGCGAATCACATCGCGCGGGGCGTAGCGCAGGGCGTCGGTGTCTTCTTTAACTTTCTGAAAACCGTCGCGGGCGGCTTCCAGGCTTTGCTCGGCATCCGGTTCAGTGGCGCAGCCGGTGAGCAGCGCTGCGGCCAAGGCGGCGGCAAAAAGGCGGTAGGCAATCGGGTTCACTGCATCGCCCCCAGTTGTTTGTGAAGGCGTTTGATGCGGGCGTTCAGATCAGCCAACTGTTTTTCACTCTTGCTGGTGAGCACGCGGCCTTCGGCCAGACGCGCGTCCAGTTCGGCTTGTTCGGCAAACATGCGCGCGCGTTTGTAGTCTTGCTCGTTCATGTTTTTCTGCGCCCGGGCCAGCTTTTGCTCAGCCAGAACCATCTCGGGAATCTGCGCGTCGGCGCCAACCGCCTTGGCTTGGGCGACGGCCTGTTCAGTCAGGCGCATTTGTTCGATCGGCGCGGGGTCTTTGGTACAACCGGCCAGCGCCACGAGGGCCACGGCGATTGCCAGTGTGCGTCTATGAATCACAAAAAATTCCTACTGTTTCGAGGGAGTCGCCGCCTGCACTTGCTGTTCTTTCCAACGCTCAAGATTGCGTTCCAGCAGGGCTTGCGGGGCACCAGAGGCGGCCAATTCTGTCATTTTTTTCGCCAGTTGTCCGCGTAGCCACGGCTCGTTGCAAGCCGAGTTGAACGACAACGTCAGGTACAGGCCTTCGCTGGAAATCGGCGGCTCAAGGGCTTCAAGGTCGGCGGTCATGCCCAGGGTTTCGGCCAGCGCCAGGCCCGGATAACGTTCATACAACACGTAGTCGGTGCGTTCCAGCAGCAGCTTTTGATACGCCTGGGTAAGGCTCGGTACGGTTTCCAGGCTGAGGTTGTCTTTGGCGTAGTGGTCGAAGGCCTGGCCGAAACTGTTGTTCACCAAGGTGCCGCCGGTGTGCAGGCGCAGGTCGTCCCACTGGGCATACGGGAAGCCTTTGCCGCGTTTTACCCAGACCACGCTGCTGGTTTCCAGAAACGCGGGATGCACGTAATCCATGGTCTCCAGACGGGACAACGTAAGGAATGCGCCGGCGATCATGTCGACGCGCCCGGTGCGCACTTCTTCTTGCGCGCGCGACCAAGGGCCGGTGTAGATCACGTCAATGGTGAGGTTGAGTTCTTTGCCCAGTTGCTTGAGCAAGTCGGCGTTGGCGCCTATCAGCTGCTTAGGGTTGGCCGGATCGCGCCATAAATAAGGAGGGTATTCAGGGTTACCAGTCGCCACCAGGCGTTCACACTTTCCAGCAGCAGCGCTCAAGCCTGGCAAACCGGCGAGCAGCAACAACAGCGCGATAAGGTGGCGTATCTGCATCAGCGGGTTTCCCGAACTGAACGTTGGTTGGGGGTGACGGCCTGGTGTGCCGACCACACACAGCGTCATGCTAGCTTAGACGAATTGAAATAATTATTGGCGATAAGGACGGTCCATGAAAAAACTACTCGTTGGGTTTGCGATCTGCGTGGCAGCAATTGCCACGCTGCTGTACTTCTCCCCCGCCACCCTGATGGCCACGGCTCAATTCGCCGAACGGCAAATGGCCGGGCTGAGCAGCGAGCAGACCATGGTCGGCGACCTGAGCATCCACTATTACCAGGGCGGCCCGGCCGACGGCGAAACCATCCTGATGATTCACGGTTTCGGCGCCAACAAAGACAACTGGCTGCGCTTCGCCAAATTCTTTACCAAGCGCTATCAGGTGATCGCCATCGACCTGCCCGGCTTCGGCGATAGCAGCAAACCGAATGCCAGCTACGACGTGGGCACCCAAGCCGAACGCGTCGCCGCGTTCGTAAACACCCTGGGCCTGAAAAAACTGCACGTGATTGGCAACTCCATGGGCGGCCAAATCGCCGCGCTGTATGCCGCGCGCCACCCGGAAGAAGTGCTCTCTGTGGGCCTGCTGGACAATGCCGGCATTACCTCACCGAAGAAAAGCGAGCTGTACGAAATGCTCGAACGCGGCGAGCCGAACCCACTGGTCGCGCGTGACGCCGAAAGCTTCGCCAAGCTGGTGGCCTTCGTGTTCGTTGAGCCACCGGCGATGCCGAAGAACCTGCAGCGCTACATGGCTGAGCAGGCGAGCGCCAGAAGTGAGCAGAATGACAAAGTGTTCAGCCACCTGCGCGAGCGCTACATTCCGCTGGAACCGGAGCTGCCAAAAATTCAGGCGCCGACGTTGCTGCTGTGGGGCGACAAGGATCGCGTGCTGGATGTGTCGAGCATCGAGGTGATGAAGCCGCTGCTGAAAAAGCCAACCGTGGTGATCATGAAAGACTGCGGCCATGTGCCGATGATCGAGCGGCCGGAAGAAACCGCCAGCCACTACCAGGCGTTTCTGGACAGCGCGAAAAGCTAAGGTGTCAGGCATAAAAAAACCCGCTCAGTGAGCGGGTTTTTTATTAAGCAGAAAGCGCGGGTTAAACCAGCTTTTCCAGCTCCGGTACAGCTTCGAACAAGTCCGCAACCAGACCGTAATCGGCAACCTGGAAGATCGGCGCTTCTTCGTCTTTGTTGATGGCAACGATGACTTTGGAGTCTTTCATACCGGCCAAGTGTTGGATGGCGCCGGAAATGCCGACCGCGATGTACAACTGCGGTGCGACGATTTTACCGGTTTGACCAACCTGCATGTCGTTCGGTACGAAACCGGCGTCGACAGCAGCACGGGATGCACCCACAGCTGCGCCGAGTTTGTCGGCCAGTGCGTACAGGTGTTTGAAGTTGTCACCGTTCTGCATGCCGCGACCGCCGGAAACGACGATTTTGGCAGCGGTCAGCTCAGGACGGTCGGACTTGGCTAGCTCTTCGCCAACAAAGGACGACTTGCCAGCATCAGCCGGGCCGCTCACTGCTTCAACAGCAGCAGAACCGCCTTCAGCCGCAACCGGATCGAAACCGGTGGAACGCACAGTGATCACTTTCACGGCAGCCGAAGACTGGACGGTAGCGATGGCGTTACCGGCGTAGATCGGACGCTTGAAGGTGTCAGCGCTTTCTACCGAGATGATCTCGGAGATCTGATCAACGTCCAGTGCAGCGGCAACGCGCGGCAGGATGTTTTTGCCGTTGGAAGTAGCGCTAGCCAGGATGTGGCTGTAGCTCTTGCCAAGGTCAGCGATCAGCGGCGCAACGTTTTCTGGCAGTTGGTTAGCGTAGGCAGCGTTGTCGGCTACCAGCACTTTGGAAACGCCAGCGATCTTGGCAGCAGCTTCAGCAGCGGCGCCGGCATTGCTGCCTGCAACCAGCACGTGAATGTCACCACCGATTTTTGCAGCAGCAGCCACAGTGTTCAGGGTGGCTGGCGCCAGGGCGGAATTGGTGTGTTCAGCGATAACCAGGATAGTCATTTAGATTACCTTCGCCTCGTTCTTCAGTTTCTCGACCAGTTCAGCAACCGACTTGACCTTGATACCCGCGCTGCGAGCAGCCGGCGCTTCAACTTTCAAGGTTTTGACGGTAGACGAGGTGGAGACGCCCAAAGCGTCTGGAGTCAGAGTCTCCAGCGGCTTTTTCTTGGCTTTCATGATGTTCGGCAGCGACGCGTAGCGCGGTTCGTTCAGGCGCAGGTCGGTGGTCACGATGGCCGGCAGGTTCAACGCAACGGTCTGCAGACCGCCGTCGATTTCGCGGGTCACGTTGACCTTGTCGCCAGCCACTTCAACCTTGGAGGCGAAGGTGCCTTGCGCATAGCCGCTGAGGGCAGCGAGCATCTGCCCGGTCTGGTTGTTGTCGCTGTCGATGGCTTGTTTGCCGAGGATGACCAGCTGAGGCTGCTCTTTATCCACAACAGCCTTGAGCAGCTTGGCCACGGCGAGCGAGTTCAGCTCTTCCGCGGTATCAACCAGAATGGCGCGGTCAGCACCCAGAGCCAGCGCGGTGCGCAGTTGCTCTTGAGCGGTGTTCGGGCCGATGGAAACCACGACGATCTCGGTAGCCACGCCTTTCTCTTTCAGGCGGACGGCTTCTTCCACAGCGATTTCGCAGAAGGGATTCATCGACATTTTGACGTTGGCGAGATCAACGCCGGAGTTGTCCGCTTTGACGCGAACCTTGACGTTGTAGTCAACCACTCGTTTGACAGCTACAAGAACCTTCATGGATTCCTCGTTACTCTCCGGTGAATAAGAAGTCGCCAAAAGACAATGGCGGGTGATGCTCGTCGGCCGGAACCGACGGTCAGCCTACAGCACGGCTAGCGCAAAACCGCCCGTATCTTGACCGTATCGCCCAAACGGGTCAATACGACAAAATGGCCACTTTAAGCCGTGTAAACCTGATTCTAGCAGGCTATTGAGAAATTCAAACAAACGTTTGTATTGGACCCGTCGGGGTCCGTGGATATAATGCGCCGACACAGCTCACGGAACGAGCCCGATCCTCAAATAAAACATAGATAGAGCCTGAGTAGGAGATTGCCTGTGGAACGCGAATTTATGGAGTTCGACGTCGTCATCGTTGGCGCCGGCCCAGCGGGCCTGTCCGCCGCCTGCCGACTGAAGCAGAAAGCCGCTGAAGCGGGCAAAGAGATCAGCGTTTGCGTGGTCGAGAAAGGCTCCGAAGTCGGCGCCCACATCCTCTCCGGCGCCGTGTTCGAGCCCCGCGCACTGAACGAGCTTTTCCCCGACTGGAAAGAGCTCGGCGCGCCACTGAACACGCCGGTCAAGCGCGACGACATCTATATGTTGAAAGACGCCGAAGCCGCCATCAAAGTGCCGAACCTGTTTGTGCCTAAAACCATGCACAACGAAGGCAACTACATCATCTCCCTCGGCAACCTCTGCCGCTGGCTGGCGCAACAGGCTGAAAACCTGGGCGTGGAAGTCTATCCAGGCTTTGCCGCGCAAGAAGCGCTGATCGACGAAAACGGCGTGGTCAAAGGCATTCTGACTGGTGACCTGGGCGTTGACCGCGAAGGCCACCCTAAAGAAGGCGTGTATACCCCCGGCATGGAGTTGCGCGGTAAGTACACCCTGTTCGCCGAAGGCTGCCGTGGCCACATCGGCAAGCAGCTGATCAAGAAGTACAACCTCGACAGCGATGCCGACGCCCAGCACTACGGCATCGGCATCAAGGAAATCTGGGACATCGACCCGTCCAAGCACGAGCAAGGCCTGGTGCTGCACACCGCCGGCTGGCCGCTGGACGTTGTTGGCACCGAGAACACTGGCGGCTCGTTCCTGTACCACCTGGAAAACAACCAAGTGGTTGTTGGCCTGATCGTTGACCTGTCCTACGCCAACCCGCACCTCTCGCCGTTCGACGAGTTCCAGCGCTACAAGCACCACCCGGTGGTCAAGCAGTACCTGGAAGGCGGCAAGCGCGTTTCCTACGGTGCTCGCGCCATCTGCAAAGGCGGCCTGAACTCGCTGCCGAAGATGGTGTTCAACGGCGGCGCGCTGATCGGTTGCGACCTCGGCACCCTGAACTTCGCCAAGATCAAAGGCAGCCACACCGCCATGAAGTCCGGCATGCTCGCCGCTGACGCCGTGGCCGATGCCCTGTTCGCCGGTAGCGAAGGCGGCGACCTGCTCAACGGCTACGTCGAGTCGTTCAAAGCCAGCTGGCTGTACGACGAATTGTTCCGCAGCCGCAACTTCGGCGCGGCGCTGCACAAGTACGGCCCGCTGCTGGGCGGCGCGTTCAACTTTGTTGACCAGAACCTGTTCGGCGGCAAAATTCCTTTCACCCTGCACGACAACAAGCCGGATTACGCCTGCCTGAAGACCGCTGCAGAATCGAAGAAAATCGCCTACCCGAAACCGGACGGCAAACTCAGCTTCGACAAGCTGAGCTCGGTATTCCTCTCCAACACCAACCATGAAGAGGAACAACCCTGCCACCTGAAGCTGATCGACCCAAGCATTCCGCTGCTGAAAAACCTGCCGCTCTACGACGAGCCTGCGCAGCGTTACTGCCCGGCGGGCGTGTATGAAATCGTGACGCAGGAAAGCGGCGAGAAGAAATTCCAGATCAACGCCCAGAACTGCGTGCACTGCAAAACCTGCGACATCAAAGACCCAGCCCAGAACATCAACTGGGTCGCGCCGGAAGGGGCTGGCGGTCCGAACTACCCCAACATGTAATAGCGTTGGGTAAAAATAAGGGCTCCCTCGGGAGCCCTTATTTTTTCCTGCCCCGATCGGCTGCGCGTCGGCCGGGCTGCGTTAAAAACGCTTTCTGAATGCTCATTGGCTACAGCCAACTGCGCTTCAAAAACCGTTTTTGCCTTGCGCGGCTCTAGCTCGCTCGATCTGCTTCTCGTGAATTCCAACCCAAAGCCAAAGAGGCCATTACGCCAAAGCATCGAGGCTGAAGCCTCTCCTACGGGAATCGTGTTTTTGTAGGAGAGGCTTTAGCCTCGATTCCTGCAAATCTCGATTGGCCGCATGGCGCAATCGTCACCTATTCGCGGCATCAATCCGGCTGGGGCGCGATGGGAAAAAATTCACCGCCGCTCCACACACCCAGCCAGCTTTGGCCATCAATGTCGCGGGGCACCGCCAACTCGACCAACTGATAAAACACGTTGCGGTGAATCAGCGCTTCAAGGTTGGTGCGCACATGCACATACGGCGCAGGCTCCTCGGTCGTCGGGTCGATCACAAAGCGCATCGGGTGCTCCGGCCCCGCCTCGGTCACGTCTTCCACGTTGGTGGTGAAGCGCAGCACCTGTGCCTCGCCCTCGCCTTCCACATCAACGCTCACGGCTACGAACGGCGCGTCATCGACGGTGATGCCGACCTTCTCGACCGGTGTAATCAGAAAATAGTCATCGCCGTCACGGCGGATGATGGTGGAGAACAGGCGCACCATGGGTTTACGGCCAATCGGCGTGCCCAGGTAATACCAAGTGCCGTCGCGGGCGATGCGCATGTCAATGTCGCCGCAGAAATCCGGATTCCACAGGTGCACCGGTGGCAGGCCTTTGGTTTTGGGAATTTGCCCGAGCAGGTCGCCCGCCTTGCCTGGATCACTCATGCCCTCTCCTATCTATTCATTCAAACCCAGCAGACGACGCGCGTATTCCTGCATGGGCGGCCCAACTAGGTCGTCGGGCTTGTTGTCGTATAGCGTCAGAAAACCACCACGGCTACGGATGCGCGCGGTGTCCACCAGATAGCGTGTGTTGGTCTCGATCAGCATGACCTGAATCACGCTGTGGTCGACACCCAGGCGATCCAGGGCTTCCTGATCGTTCCATTCATCCTCAGTGCCGATGCGATCATCAGCGCCGGCGAACCGTGTGTACAACAGATAATTCGCGCCCGCAGCCCGTGCCTGGCTCAACGCTTCGTCCAACCCCGCCGGCTGCTTGGCGCGACGGACCATTGGAAAATATTCGACAAAGCCATTGAACGCCTGTTCCGCCACTATGTTTGGGCGCGGTGCATGGCCGCCCGGCGGAACGAAATGCCCCTGGGCTATATAAATGAAGGAATCGGCCTGCAAACGCCACGGGCTGGACCGGCGGATATCGCTGTGGTCGAGCAATCCGGCATCGCTGAGTTGATTGAGAGCGCCATCGCTCAAGTCGCTGACTTTCATGCAGCCCCCGAGGGCCAGCAGCGTCAGCAGCATAATCAGGCTACGCATAGTGAGTCTCCGCACGCCGGTGACAGAAAGCCGGCGCATAACGCGCAGGCTTGCAGCTTCCGCGCCAGGCTTCAACTCAACGCCCAGAGAACGCTCACTTCACGGCCAGGAAAACCAGGAACGAGGCAGCCAGCGCGCCCGTGGCCACCAGCGCAAACGAGGTATACGCGGGAAGTCCGAGACTCGCGCCCACCGTGATCGCGGCGGCCGCGCAGCTCATTTGCAAAAACCCCAGCAGTGCCGAGGCAGTGCCGGCTTGCTTGCCAAATGGATGCAGCGCAATGGCCGTACCCAGCGGATTAACAAGCCCCATGCCCAACAGAAAAACCGTCTGAGACACACAGAACGCCACGAAATTATCGGGCGCAATAAACAACCCCGCGCTTCCCGCCAACGCCGCCACGATGCCACAGCGACCCACGAATGCAGGGCCTTTGAAGCGCGCCAGACGCGGCGCCGTAAATCCCGCGCCAAAGACCACAAAAACGGTGGCGGCGAAAAACACGCCCAGTTGCAGCGACGACAAGCCGAAGCCGCCCATCAAGATCGCCGGAGCCATGGAGAAAAACGCATAGAGCGTGCCGATCACCAAACTCACCGACAACGCCGGCGCAATAAAACGGCGATCCAGCAGCAACTGCTTGTAGCTCGAAAGAATCGCGCCGATCGAGAGCTTCACCCGGTTGTCGGCACCATGGGTTTCGCCCAGCCGCGCCGCGTAGTGAACGGCCAGCACCACCGCGAGGATCGCCACGAAACCGAACGTCGCACGCCAGCCGAAAAAGCTGCTGAACAACCCGCCGAGTAGCGGTGAAAATCCCGGCGCAGCGGCCATAGCCACCATGATCATCGCCAGCGTGCGGGCAAGCTCATCGCCGTCAAACAAGTCGCGGGCGATAGCGCGTGACAGCACCGACGTCGCGCAAACCCCCAGCGCTTGAACGATTCGCCCGGCGATTAGAACGGATAACGTGTGCGACATCGCGCAGACGGCACTGCCCACAACGAACAACACCACGCCCGCCATCACCAACCGGCGGCGTCCGAAGCGGTCCGACAGCGGCCCAACAAACAACTGGCCCAAGGCAAACGCCAGAAAGAAGCTGCTAAGCGTGGCGCTGAGTTCAGTCACCGAAGCGCCCAGATCGCCCGCCATCGCCGGGAAGGCCGGAAGAATGATATTGGTCGCCAGCGCGCCGAGGGCGGCGAAACCTGCCAATAGAAACAACAACTCTCCCGTCAGGCGGATTGGCGTCTTCATCGTCGTTACGTTTTCCTGCGCGGGCAGGCGATTGTGTTCAGTGGTTTCCATCGCGGACATCCGTATGGCTGCAGTGCAACAAGCCCGTAGGCGAGGAAAGAGCCGAGTGGCAGTCGGACTCTGCGTTAAAAATCAACGTGGGTTCAGCGCGTGACATCGGCTTCTTCGCCGAGCGAGGCGATACAGCCGTCGAGCAGCTCATGCAGCAAGGCGACGCGCTCGACGCCGAGCTGTTCGTTCAGCACCGTCTGCGCTTGCTTCCAGGCCACCCGGCCCTCCTCCCGCTTGGCCTTGCCAGCGTCGGTCGCCTCAACCAAACGGCTTCTCGCATCGCCCCCGGCGCCCACGGCAACCCAGCCCTGCGTCACCAACGGCTGCATATTTCTGCTCAAGGTCGAGGCATCCATTTGCATGCGTTTTGCCAGGTCGCCGGGGCGAATCGGCCCGAGTTTGACGATGAAAGAAAGCAGCGCGTACTGCGTATTTTTAAGACCGGACTGCGCGACAAAGCTGTCGTAGTGACGCGTGACGATACGGGTCAGCTGACGAAGCTTGAGGTTGGTACAGCCCTGAGGGGTAATTGGCTTGTTCATGGGCTTGAGTGTATATGCAACAGTTGCATATGCAATCATTCACGCGACGAGTAAGTTCGGCGCGAAGCGTGATCGAAGGGAGTGAGTGTTGCGAAGAACCGCGCCCCCGTGGGCGAGAGGCACGAATAACGAAGCTAGCCGCCGATGATTTTCATCACGGTAACGCCGCCAGAAAAGGCGACCTCCTGCTTGTCCCCCAGCGCTTTCATCAATAGTCCTTGCAGCGCAGGCAACGCTTGGTGGCGGGGTTTTTCCAGCAGGTCGCCAACGTAGTGGCGATTGCTCGAAGACAGGCAACCATGCAACCAGCCGGTGGACGACAGGCGCAGGCGAGAACAGGTACGGCAGAACGGCACGCTTTCGTTGGCAATAACGCCAAAATAGCCGTGGCCGGGAATCTGATAACGCAGCGCGGTGGCATCCAGCGGAGCGTCGGCTTGCTGGTAGTCGTAACGCTCGCCAATCATTTCCAGCAGCGCCGGCATGCTGATGAACTGCTGCTGAAAGCTGTTGCCATCACGGGCCAGGTGGCCCATGCGCATCAGCTCGATAAACCGCAGTTCAAAGCCCCGCTCCAGGCAGTAGTCGAGCAGCGGCAGCACTTGGTCGAGGTTTTGGCCCCGCAGCGGCACCATGTTCAGCTTGATTTTCATGCCCGCCGCCCGCGCCTGTTCCAGACCGTCGAGCACGGTGGCCAGGTCGCCACCGCGAGCGATTCGGCGGAACGCGCTCGGGTCGAGGGTATCGAGGGAAACATTGAGTCGGCGGATACCGGCTTCGCGCAGAATCGGCAGTTTTTTCGCCAGCAACTGACCGTTGGTAGTCAGGCTGATATCGCGCAGGCCCAGCGTGCTGACGCCTTGCAACAGTGCTTCCAGCTTAGGGCTGACCAGCGGCTCGCCACCGGTAATGCGCAGTTGCTCGATGCCGGCCGCCTCGATCAGGTAAGCCACGCCACGAACCAGGGCATCGGCCGACAGTTCGTCTTGCGCTGCGACCAGGCGCTTACCGTCTGGCACGCAATACGTACAGGCGTAGTTACAGGCGGCGGTCAGACTGATCCGTAAATTGCGGAAGCGCCTGCCCTGACGGTCAACGATCATGGATGACTCCGGCGAAGAATAGGCCGGAGTATAAGCCCGCCGTCAGCCTATCTGCATGCCGTACATGCCGAAATAGACTGACTGAATGGGTTCAGATGACTGGAGGCTCGCCATCGCGCTTGCGCTTGTTGCCCATGCGCACGCCGATGTCCATCAGGAATTGGAAAAAGCCTTCCTGGTCTTCCAGCACATTGCTCCAGAACGGCGAGTGGTAAAGCGCCACGGCGCCATGTACCAGCGCCCAGGCGGCGCAATAGTGGAAGTACGGAGGAACGTCTTCCAGCTTGCCTTCGGCGATACGGCCTTTGATCAGCAAGGTAAGGCGTTCGAAGTTGGAAGCGCGAATTTTGTGCAGTTGCTCGACCATTTCCGGCACTTGATTGCCCTTGACCACTTTCTCTTCCAAGCGGTCGAACAGGCGATAGCGCTGCGGGTCGCGCATGCGGAATTCGAAATAGGCGCGGGACAACGCTTCCTTGTCGCGGTCCACATCGGCCGAGTGCAGCAGCTCGTTCAAATCCCGCTCGTAGTCGAGCATCAGACGCAGATACACCTCAGCCTTGGATTTGAAGTGCTTATAGATAGTGCCTTTGCCAATCCCTACGGCGTCGGCGATCATCTCGACCGTGACGCTATCCTCACCCTGTTCTAGGAAGAGTTTCAGCGCGACATCGAGAATCTCTTGCTCGCGGCGGCGAAATTCACGGATCTTTCGGGGTTCTTTCTGCATAGGAAGAGACTGCGGAGGTCAAAAATCGAAGCCGCGTATTATGCCTATTTAGTGCCAAATTGCACGGATCATCAGACCATGTACGCCTTTCATGACGAGTTTAAGCAAGATCCTGGCTTGCGATATCTCAATCACGCCGCCGTTGCCCCATGGCCACGACGCGCCGCGCAGGCAGTTGCGCAGTTCGCTGAACAGAACGTGCTGCTGGGCGCACGTGACTACGCCGATTGGATGAATATTGAGCAGCGCCTGCGCGAACGCTTTATGCGCCTGCTTAATGCGCCGTCCACCGACGATGTGGCGCTGGTGAAAAACACTTCCGAGGCGCTGTCGTTTGTGGCGTTCGGTCTGGACTTGCAGCCGGGCGAGCAAATCATCATCAGCGACGAGGAGTTCCCCTCCAACCGCGTGGTGTGGGAGGCCCTGGCGCCATTGGGCGTCGAGGTGGTGCAAGTCAGCCTTAGCGGTCTCGACCCCGAACAAAACCTGCTGAACGCCTGCGGCCCCAAAACGCGCTTGATGGCCATTAGCGCCGTGCAGTTCGCCAGCGGCCTGCGCCTGGATTTGACCAAGCTCGGTCATGCCTGCCGCCAGCGCGGTGTCCTGTTTTGTGTGGATGCCATCCAGCAATTGGGCGCGCAGCCCTTCGATGTACAAGCCAACCAATGCGACTTCGCCATGGCCGACGGTCACAAATGGCTGCTCGGCCCAGAAGGCCTAGGGGTTTTTTACTGCCGCGCGGAAATGCGTGAACAACTAAAACTGCACGAATACGGCTGGCACATGCTTGAGCGCATGGGCGACTACACCCGCACCGACTGGGAGCCCGCCCGCAGCGCCAGACGTTTCGAGTGCGGCAGCCCGAACATGCTCGGCGCCATGGCGCTTGAAGCGAGCCTGTCGCTGTTGGAAGAAGTCAGCATGGTGCGCGTGGGCGAGCTGATTGAAGAACGGGTGCAATGGTTGCAAGACGGGCTCACCGCCCTGCCCGGTCTCACGCTGCACTCGCCGCTGAATCCGCTGCGGCGGGCAGGCATCATCACCTTTAGCGTCGACGGGCACGACACCCAGGCGCTTTATCAGAAGCTGAAAGCGCAGAACGTGGTGTGCATACCACGCGGCAAAGGCATCCGATTGTCGCCGCACTTTTACACCGAAGCGCGGGTGATCGAGGAAACCCTGGCGGTGCTTCAGCAGGCAATTGCTGGCTGAGCACTCAACAACGGCGCCGGTATTCCAAATATGTTTAAGCAGGCGGTTGGCGGCACTGGCGGATCAGCGAAGTTCGCCAATACTGAGGGTTACTGGCGTGGGCATCTCCCCCAAGTGCCGCGCCAGCCAAGGTACCGTGGACTGTGTACCTTGATTTACTCCTAATGGTCTTAACCCGGATTCATCCCCCAGAGTCCGGGTTTTTTTTGATTTCGCTTTTATAGCTGCTGCGCTCGGTCTGGCTGCGTTGGACTGGGTGTGCGAGATGCTCATTGGCTTGATGCCAACTCCGCTCTCTCCCACTCAGTCCGCCTTGCCAGACCTTCGCTCGCGACGCTCTAAAAGCGAAATCTGCGTTTGGCCATGAAGAGCGAGATCTAGATCGAGATCAAGGGCGGCTTCGCTTCGCTGGCCAAGGACATAGGCAAGGGCAAGGGCAAGGGCAAGGGCAAGGGCAAAGGTTGTCGGTTTTTTTGTAGGAGAGGCTTTAGCCTCGATGCTTTGCGGGTGACGCGATTACTTCAAGCGGATAGCGGATCAACCGGCTACATGAGCAAGCGGGAACAGGCGTTTGAAGTTTTCGGTGGTCTGCTGGGCGAACGTTTCGTAGTCGACGCCTCGGTGGGTGGCGAGGAATTCGGCGACTTCGCGTACGTATTGCGGCAGGTTGGGTTTGCCGCGGTAGGGAATCGGGGCGAGGTACGGGGAGTCGGTTTCGACGAGCAGCCGGTCGGCGGGCACCAAGCGCGCGACTTCGCGCAAGGCATCGGCGTTGCGGAAGGTGACGATGCCGGACAGGGAGATGTAGAAGCCCAGGTCCAGAGCGGCCTTGGCCATGGGCCAGTCTTCGGTGAAGCAGTGCAGCACGCCTGCGGTGGGTAAGGCAGCTTCGCGCAGCAGTTCAAGCGTGTCGGCGCGGGCTTCGCGGGTGTGGACGATGACGGGTTTGCCGGTGATTTTTGCGGCTTCCAGGTGCAGCCGAAACGCGTCGCGCTGGAGTTCGGCGGCTTCGGGTTCGTAGTGGTAGTCCAGGCCGGTTTCACCAATGGCTACGACACGCGGGTGGTTCAGCTCGTTTAGCAACCAATCCAGCGCGGGGGCGGCGCCAGGCTCCAGGTCGAGTGGGTGCACGCCAACTGAGCAGTCAACGTCGGCATAGCGCTCGGCCAAACCTTTTACAGCGGCGGCGTTATCGGCGCTGACGCCGATGCACAGGAAGTGTCCAACGCCCCGGGCCCGCGCGGCATCAAGCGCAGCATCCAGGGAGCCGCCGTGAATGGCGAGGTCGAGGCGGTCAAGGTGACAGTGGGAATCTACCAGCATGCGTAGCGGGGCTTACATCGTGTGGGTCGGGCGGTCGGAAGTCAGCGCGCCCGCAAGATAGGTTTCGATTTTGTTGCGGGCGGTGTTATCGCCGTCGTTGAACTGCACGCCGACACCAGCTGCACGGTTGCCTTGGGCGCCTTTGGGGGTGATCCAGACGACTTTGCCAGCGACCGGAATTTTTTCCGGCTCGTCCATCAGGTTGAGCAACATGAACACTTCGTCACCCAATTTGTAGCTTTTGTTCGTGGGAATGAACAGCCCGCCGTTTTTGATAAAGGGCATATACGCGGCATAGAGCACGGACTTGTCCTTAATAGTCAGGGACAGGATTCCGTTACGCGGGCCAAGATTCGGTGGCATGCTCATGCTGCATTCCTAGCTTACTGATTCAAGGGCTGATTCTAGCCTTGTCCGGGCAGGCTTGCCCACTGCACAAGCAGTGCTTCGAGTAGCAAAACGCGATTCAAGTTGGCTTTGCCCAACACTTTTTGCCGCTGCGCCAGCAGCCACTCCTGAATCGCCAACACCTTGGCTTGCGCCGACTTCTCCGCCAGGTACTGCACCACCTTGCGCATATCGGTTAAACCTAATCCGTCTTCGTCTCTGGTGAGCTGGTAACGCAGCGTCAGCTGCGCCCACTCGCAAAACCAGTCGAACAGTTGCAGCAGCGGAATGCTGTTCCAGCCTTCGGCCAACTGGCTCGCTGCCACCTGCTGCTTGAGAAGTTTCTTCACGCCGTCGACGACCTGTGCACGCTGTTCACGAACGCCTTGAGCATTCAACTTGACGGCATTCAACGGCGAGCCGGCGGCCAAGGTCAGCAGCTCAACGCGCTCCTCGGCGCTGCAATCGGGTAATGCTTCCGCCAACCACGCCATGCTCTGCGCTTCGCTCGGCAACGGACAGGCTTGCTGCACGCAGCGGCTTTTGACCGTAGGCAGCAAACGGCTCGGCTGATGGCACACCAGCAACAGCACGGTGTCGCCAGACGGCTCTTCCAGGCTTTTCAGCAAGGCATTCGCCGCATTCAGGTTCATCGATTCAGCAGGCTCAACCAGCACAACCTTGCGGCCAGCCAGCTGCGCCGTTTGCACTACAAACCCCACCAGCTCGCGCACTTGGTCGACCTTGATGGCTTTGTCGGCCTCTTCGGGCTCAAGAATAAAGTTGTCCGGATGGGTGCCTGCGGCCAGCAACATGCAGGATTTGCACTTGCCACACGCGCGCAGATTCTCCGGTGCGCGGCAAAGCAGCGCAGCCATCAGATTTTCGGCCAACGCTCGTTTGCCAATCCCCGCAGGGCCGTGCAGCAAGTAAGCGTGCGCGTGCTGTGCGCGGCCGGCCAATGTTTGCCAAAGACTGGTCTGCCAGGGAAACACCTCAGCCACGGGCGCGCTCCAGCAACTCGGGCAGAAGGCCATCCAGCGCTACTTGCACGTCGCTGAGTGACTGCGCGGCATCCACCACGCGATAGCGCTGCGGGTGCGCTTCGGCGCGTTGCAGATACGCGTGACGAACCGCATCGAAGAACGCCCTGCCCTCCTGTTCGAACCGGTCCAGCCGGCCACGCGCGCTGGCGCGGGCCAGGCCGACCTCAACGGGCAAGTCGAATATCAGGGTCAGATCAGGCCGCAAGTCGCCCTGAACAAAGCGCTCAAGCTCGGCGATACGATCCTGCGGCAGGCCACGACCGCCGCCCTGATAGGCGTAGGTCGCGTCGGTGAAACGGTCACAAAGCACCACGGCACCACGGGCGAGCGCCGGGCGAATCACCTGCGCCAGATGTTGTGCACGGGCGGCGAAAACCAGCAGCAGCTCGGTGTCGGCCGCCATCGGCTCATCGCTCGGGGCCAGCAGCAATTCGCGAACACGTTCGGCGAGCGGCGTGCCGCCTGGTTCGCGGCTGAGCACCACGTCCAGCCCTGCAGCCCGCAGATGCTTGGCCAGGTACTCGCGGTTGGTGCTTTTGCCGGCGCCTTCCGGGCCTTCCAAGGTAATAAACAGGCCAGTCACGGGTGGTCCTTTCAATAGCTATTGCACAGCCGGCGCGGGCGCGGGGCTGGAGCGGTAGTCGGCGCGTCGCTTGAGCTGAAACTCGCGCACTGCTCGGTTGTGGTTGTCGAGGTCGTCGGAGAATACATGGCTGCCATCGCCGCGGGCGACAAAATACAAGCTCTTGCCATCGACCGGATGAAGCGCCGCATGGATAGCCTCTCGGCCAACCATGGCAATGGGCGTGGGCGGCATACCGGCGATCATGTAGGTGTTGTAAGGCGTAGCCTCGCGCAGATGGGCGCGGGTTAATTTGCCGGTGTAACGCTCGCCCAGGCCGTAAATGACTGTGGGATCGGTCTGCAACTGCATGCCCTTTTGCAGCCGACGAACGAACACGCCAGCAATTTGGCCACGTTCCTGTGGCACGCCGGTTTCTTTCTCGATCATCGAGGCCATGATCAGTGCGTCGTAGGCGTCTTTGTATGGCAGGTCGGCACTGGCGTCGCGCTGTTTCCACTCTTCATCCAGCACAGCGGCCAGCCGCGCGAAGGCTTGCTTGAGCAGGTCCGTATCGCTCATGCCACGGACATAGCGGTAGGTATCGGGAAAGAATCGCCCTTCAGGGAAAACGCCACGTTGACCGATGCGCTCCATGACTTGCGCATCCGTAAGCTCGGTGATGGTCTGTTCCAGCTTGATTTGCTTGGCCAGGGCCGCGCGCACCTGACGGAAATTCCAGCCTTCCACCAGTGTGAGGCTGTATTGCACGACGTCGCCTCGCTGCCAGAGGGTCAGCATGTCTTTAGCGGTAGCGCCTGGATTGAGCTGATATTCACCGCTGTGCAGCGCTTGCCCGGAGAGGTTGAAGCGCCAGTAAATTCGCAGCCAGAACGCGCCGTTAAGCACCCCCTCGCTTTCCAATCGATTGAGCACGCCGCCCGGCGTCGCGCCGGCTGGTACTTCCATGACGTAACCCGTTGGAACATTCAGCGTCTGTTTCAGCGCGCTGTTTTGCTGCCACACGAAGAACGCGAGCAGCAGGCCAGCCAGCAGCACTCCGCCTTCCAATAGCAGCAGTAATTTTCGAATCACGAATTAGCAGTCCAGTAGGTCGCAGGCAAGGCGTTGCAGTTTACGGGTGAGCGGTCCAACGGGCCAGTGATGCGCTTGCAGCGCGCACACCGGCCAAACGCCGTACAGACTATTGCAGACGAACACCTCGTCGGCCGCCAGCAATTGCGCCTGGCTGACCGCCTCGATCGCCACCGGAATGCCAAGACCTTCGGCGCGCGCCAACAGCTCGGCACGCATCACGCCAGCGACACCGGAGCGGCTTAGCTCGGGCGTGATCAACCTGCCGTCGCGAACCATAAACAGGTTGCTGTAAACGCCTTCGATCACGCGGCCGGACACGTCCAGCATCAGCCCTTCAGCGTGCTCGCTGTCGTGCCATTCGGAGCGCGCCAGCACCTGCTCAAGCCGATTGAGGTGCTTGAGGCCGGCCAATAACGGCTGCTCGGCCAAGCGGGTGACGCACGGGAACAAGCGAATGCCCTGCTCGGCGTTGACGGCCGGGTACGCTGGAAAAGAAGACGCCAGCAGAACGCGTCGCGCCTTGGCATTCGCTGGCGCCGCGTAGCCTCGCAGCCCCTCACCGCGAGTGACGATGAGCTTGGCCACGCCCTCGCCCACTTCGGCCGAAAAGGCCAGCAATTCGGCACGAATTAGCGTGAGGTCAGCGGGAATGCATAAGCGCTTGCAGCCCTCGGCGAGTCGCGCCAGATGGCGCTCAAGCAATTGCGGGCTGCCGCGTTTGACGCCGATGGTTTCGAACAGACCGTCGCCATAAGCAAGGCCGCGATCCGTAACGGAAGCGGCCTCTGCTGAGCGTCCATCGACCCAGCTCAACATCACTCGGTGAACCGGCGGAACACCAGAGAGCCGTTAGTGCCGCCAAAGCCGAACGAGTTAGACACCACGATATCGATGGGCATCTGGCGTGCTTCGTTGGCGACGAAATCGAGGTCGCAGCCTTCGTCCGGCTCTTCTAGATTGATGGTCGGCGGCGCGACCTGATCGCGGATGGCCAGCACGCTGAAGATGGCCTCTACAGCGCCCGCAGCGCCGAGCAGGTGACCGGTCATCGATTTGGTCGAGCTGACCGCCAATTTGTAAGCGTGATCGCCGAACACCGTTTTAACCGCTTGGGCTTCGGCCAGGTCGCCGGTGGGCGTCGAGGTGCCGTGGGCGTTGATGTACTGCACCTGATCGGCGTTGACATTGGCATCGCGCAGGGCATTGCGAATGCAGCGCATGGCGCCAGCGCCGTCTTCAGGCGGCGACGTCATGTGATAAGCATCGCCGCTCATGCCGAAGCCGATCAGCTCAGCATAGATATGCGCGCCGCGCGCCTTGGCATGCTCCAGTTCTTCGAGCACCAGAGCACCGGCGCCGTCGGCAAGCACGAAACCGTCACGGCCTTTGTCCCATGGACGGCTAGCACGGGTCGGGTCGTCGTTGCGGGTCGACATAGCCCGCGCGGCGGCAAAACCGCCAATGCCCAGGCCGCAGGCGGCCATTTCAGCACCGCCGGCAATCATCACGTCGGCTTCGCCGTAGGCAATATTGCGCGCTGCCATGCCGATACAATGCGTACCGGTGGTACAGGCAGTGGCGATGGCGTAGTTGGGCCCCTGCAAACCCAGGTGGATCGACAGGAACCCGGAAATCATATTGATGATCGAACCCGGCACAAAAAACGGTGAAATACGCCGCGGGCCTTGGTCGAACAGGGCTTTGCAGTTGTTTTCAATGTTGGTCAGGCCGCCAATGCCTGAGCCCATGGCTACGCCGATGCGCTCACGGTTGGCGTCGGTGACTTCCAGCCCGGCATCACGCACCGCTTGAAAGCTGGCTGCGAGCCCGTACTGAATGAACAGGTCAATTTTGCGAGCATCTTTGGCCGAGAGGTATTCCTCGACGTTGAAGCCTTTCACCGAACCACCGATACGGGTGGTAAAGGCAGAAAGGTCCGTATGCTCGATCAGGCCAATACCGCTTTGGCCGGCCAAAATGCCCTGCCAGCTGCTTGGAACATCGGTACCCAGGGGCGACAACATGCCCATACCGGTGACCACGACGCGTCTACGCGACACAGCAATCTCCTCTTATGCGTTTACTCAGCGCCCGACGGACGCTTAAAGAAAAACCGCACGCCTTGTGGGCAGTGCGGCTTTTCCAGGTCGGGAGTCGACGATTACGGGTTATTACGCGTGAGCGGTAACGTAATCGATAGCTTCCTGAACGGTGGTGATTTTTTCGGCTTGCTCGTCCGGGATTTCGGTTTCGAATTCCTCTTCCAGAGCCATCACCAGTTCAACGGTGTCAAGAGAGTCGGCACCCAGGTCTTCGACGAAGGAAGCGCTGTTGGTTACTTCCTCTTCCTTGACGCCAAGTTGCTCGGCAACGATTTTCTTGACGCGTTCTTCGATGGTGCTCATACCTTGTTTTCACTCCTAATGAACAAATCCAGGCAGCTGGTCTGTGTGTAAGTGTATAGAAAGGGTTTTCCGCATTTCAAGCTGAATGCCGTAGCCCTTCTGGATCACTCCAACGATATGTCTATAAACCAGTTGCAGCTTTATAACGGATTTTAGACAGCTCGTATGACAGTTTTCCGCAGGGCGGCGTCACATTCAACTCATATACATTCCGCCATTCACGGGAATAGTAGCCCCGGTCACGTAAGCTGCGCCATCGGAAGCCAGGAAAGACACCACGTTAGCGATCTCTTCGGCCTGGCCCAAACGGCCCAGCGGAATCTGTGCCTGAAGCGCTTCACGCTGTGCTTCGGGCAGCTCGCGGGTCATATCGGTGTCGATAAAACCTGGCGCAACCGAGTTAACGGTAATCGCCCGCGAGCCTACTTCACGCGCCAATGCACGACTGAAACCTTCCAGCCCGGCCTTGGCTGCCGCGTAGTTTACCTGCCCGGCGTTGCCCATGGCGCCCACCACCGAACCGATATTGATAATTCTGCCCCAACGCGCCTTGGTCATACCGCGCAGCACCGCTTTGGTGACGCGATACAGGCTGCTGAGATTGGTGTTGATAACGTCGTGCCACTCTTCATCTTTCATACGCAGCATCAAGTTGTCGCGGGTGATGCCAGCGTTGTTGACGACGATGAGCGGTGCGCCGAACTGCTTCGAAATGGCGTCCAACACGCTGGCTACCGACTCGTCACTGCCAACATTGAGGACCAGCCCAGCGCCTTCGATGTTGTTGGCTTTGAAGTACTCGGTAATTTTCCCAGCACCCGATTCAGACGTAGCGGTACCCACAACGGTTGCGCCCTGACGGCCCAATTCAAGGGCGATGGCCTGCCCAATACCACGACTGGCGCCGGTGACCAGCGCGACCTTTCCTTGCAGATTCATGGAAGCTTCTCCTAATCAGGCCAGCGCCGCACGGGTGGCGGCGTAGGCGTCTGGGGTGTCGAGATTGTAAGTATTGATGCCTTTCACGCAGCGCTTGTTCAAGCCCGACAACACTTTGCCAGGACCGCATTCGACCAAGTGGGTCACGCCCGCCTCTGACAGCCGCACGATGGACTCAACCCAACGAACCGGGTTGTAAAGCTGGGCAAGTAAGTCGCGCTTGAGCACTTCCAAGTCGTCGACCACCGCAGCGCTGACGTTTTGCACCAACGCAATTTGCGGCGCTTTCCAGGCGATAGCAGTAACCGACTCGGCGAACTGCTCGGCCGCTGGACGCATTAATGCGCAGTGCGACGGCACACTGACCGGCAACGGCATTGCACGCTTGGCGCCACGGGCTTTGCACGCCTCGATGGCGCGCTCCACCGCTGCAGCCGAGCCGGCAATTACCACTTGGCCTGGCGCATTGAAGTTCACCGCGCTAACCACATCGCCCTGCGCCGCTTCAGCGCAAGCGGCCAGCACGTCGGCATCTTCGAGCCCGAGAATCGCAGCCATGCCACCCTGCCCGGCCGGAACTGCTTTCTGCATGAGTTGGCCACGGCGCTCAACGAGCCTTACCGCATCGGCGAATTCCAGGCTGCCAGCGGCGACTAAGGCCGAGTACTCTCCCAAGCTATGACCCGCGACAAATGCCGGACGCGCGCCGGATTCAGCCAGCCAGACACGCCAAAGCGCCACCGAAGCGGCCAGAATGGCGGGCTGGGTTTTGTCGGTTTGATTGAGGTTTTCTTCTGGACCTGTCTGGGTCAGCGCCCAGAGGTCATAACCCAAAGCTTCAGAAGCTTCGGCAAAGGTATCAAGCAACAGCGGTTGCTGTGCGCCATGCTCGGCCAGCATTCCCAGAGACTGTGAGCCTTGGCCTGGGAAGACGAATGCGAGGGATGCAGACATGTTGAACGGTCCCTAATGGTCTTATCGTCGGGAGAATTACGCACGAGCAAGTCGTGCCTAACAAACTGACAGTTGGATGACAGGCCACCGACTGCAGTCACATCGGCGGTTACGCATTACAACAACAGATGTTCGAGACGCCCATGAAGGCGCTGGGGTAGATCTTCGCGTACTTCCATGACCGCTCGGCGAATGGCGCTTTCGAACCCTTCAGGCCCAGCGGCGCCATGGCTTTTCACCACGATGGCCTGCAAACCGAGAAAACTGGCGCCGTTATGCCGCGCGGGCGCAAGTTCGCCTTGCAACCGTTTGAGGACAGGTAACGCCAGCGATCCAATCAGTCGAGAGCCGAGGTTCTGCTTGAACAGCGCTTCCATCCGCGCCGAGATCATCGACGCCAGCCCCTCGCTAGATTTCAGCAGAATATTGCCAACAAAACCGTCGCAAACCACTACATCCGCCTCGCCACGATACAGGCCGTCGCCCTCGATAAAACCGATGTAGTTCAATTCAGCGACCGGCTGCAAAAGACTCGCCGCCAGTTTCACCTGCTGATTGCCTTTGACGTCTTCGGTGCCCACGTTCAATAGCGCAATGCGAGGACGCACTACACCAAGCGCTTCGGCCGCTACGGCGCCCATCACGGCAAACTGGTAAAGATGTTCAGCGCTGCAATCGACGTTTGCGCCCAGGTCCAGCAACTGGCAATGGCCGCGCTGGGTTGGTATGGCCGTCATCATCGCCGGGCGGTCGATACCGGGCAGCGTCTTCAACAAGTAACGCGACAACGCCATCAGCGCGCCGGTATTGCCTGCGCTGACGCACGCCTGCGCGCGACCGTCTCGCACCAACTCCAGCGCCACGCGCATTGAAGAGTCGGGCTTGCTGCGCAACGCCTGGGCCGGACGGTCGTCCATCGCAATCACTTCGCTGGCGTGCTCAAGATGCAGACGAGCGCGATCGAAACCGGGATGGCGTGCGATGAGTTCATTCAATAAGGAAGTTTGGCCGACGAGGACCAGGTGTAACGAGGGGAATTCAGCCAAGCAAGCGATGCAGGCTGGAACAATGCTGTGGGGACCGAAGTCCCCACCCATTGCGTCAATCGCGATGATCGGAGCGGACAAGGATTACTCGTCAGCGCCCTTGTCGATCACTTTACGGCCACGGTATACGCCTTCTGGCGATACGTGGTGACGCAGGTGAACTTCACCGGTGCTCTTCTCTACGGAGAGAGTTGCAGCGTCGAGAGCGTCGTGCGAACGGCGCATGTCGCGTGCGGAGCGGGATTTTTTGTTCTGCTGAACAGCCATAATTAATAACTCCTAAACGTTTGGGTCACGCTTTAACTGTGCCAATACACTGAACGGGTTGGACCGCGATACCTCGTCCTCGCTCGGTTCAGGCTCTTCAAGGCCTGCCGGTTGCTGGCAATCTTCTGGATCATGCATAGGGACGATGGGCAAGGCGAGCAACAGCTCCTCCTCGATCAACGCCGGCAGATCCAATGGATCCTCACCCAATTCCAGCACGTCGTAGCCTTGCGGCACAGACTGGGTATTCCCACCTTCTTTCACCACAGCGTAACTGCACTCGCTGTGTATAGGCAGGGCGACCAGCTCCAGACAACGCTGACAAACCATCTTGACCTCAACGTCGATCGAGCTATGCATCACTGGCGATCTGCGCTCATCGCGTTCGAAAACAAACTTCGCACGGACGACACCGACATCGTCGGAAAGCGGATCGCAGAGACGCTGCAAACTGGCTAGCGGCAGCTCACCTTCAAGGGTGGCACCACGATCTGCCAGTTTGCGCGGATCAACGTGAGGAGGAATCGGGCCATTCAACATAGGCGCAGCATTCTAGGGATGCACCCCTGCTCTGTCAAAGGGAAATTCAGCCTGGGCGCCAAGGGGTTGGCTGAGTAGAATCGCAGCGATTACAAAGGAATAGCCATGCCCTCGCTCCTCCTCGCCTCAAGCTCTGCCTACCGTCGCGAGCTCTTGTCCCGACTTCGCTTGCCCTTTACATGTGCGAGCCCGGATATCGACGAAACGCGCCTTCCCGACGAAACACCCCAAGCTCTGGTGCTGCGCCTGGCGGAACAAAAAGCCAGGGCGCTTGCCGAGCGCTATCCGCACCACCTGATTATCGGTTCAGACCAAGTGGCCGTACTAGGTAATGAGGTACTCGGCAAACCCCACGACTTCGCTCGCGCCCATCGCCAACTCAGCAACGCCAGCGGTAAGAGCGTGACATTTCTTACTGGACTGGCCCTGCTCAATAGCGAAAGCGGAATCTGCCAGGTCGACCACGTGCCGTTCACGGTGCACTTTCGCGAGCTCGACGCTGAGCGCATCACGCGTTATCTGGAAGCAGAGCAGCCGTATGACTGCGCCGGCAGCTTCAAGGCCGAAGGACTGGGCGTTAGCCTTTTCCGCGCCACCGAAGGCAGCGACGCGACGAGCCTGATCGGCTTACCGCTGATTCGCCTGGTGGACATGCTGCTGAAGGAAGGCGTGAGCATCCCCTAACGCCTTCCTTTATATAGGACTTGAAAAGCATCGCGGCTGAAGCCGCTCCCACGGAAACCGAAGTCACTGTAGGAGCGGCTTCAGCCGCGATTAATGCACAAGCAGCGTTAGCAATCAGCGCAAGGTCGGCCCGGAAAAGCCCATCCACATGGCGGCATGTTCCGCCACGCTGGCGCCCAACTTCTTGGCGAAGCGGTCGAACGGCGTTTCTTGCACGGTGTAATCCACCAATTCCTTCTCGCCGATCACGTCACGCGCTACCGAACTGGTATTGCCCAGGCCGTCGATCAAGCCCAACTGCAACGCTTGCTCGCCACTCCAAATCAAGCCGGAAAACAGCTCCGGGTGCTCAGCGTCTTTCAAACGGTCACCCCGACCCTGCTTAACGGCAGCGATGAATTGCTTGTGCGTGGTGGTCAGCACGCCCTGCCAGAACTCGGTTTCCTGGGGTTTCTGAGGCTGGAACGGATCGAGAAATGCCTTGTGCTCGCCTGAGGTGTAAACACGGCGATCAACGCCGAGCTTTTCCATGGTGCCGACAAAACCGAACGTAGCAGCTGTCACCCCAATCGAGCCCACGAGGCTGGACTTATCGGCATAAATCGCGTCAGCGGCGCTGGCGATGTAATAGGCACCCGAGGCACCCAAGTCAGCAATTACGGCGTATACCTTGATGTCCGGGTGCTCACCGCGGAGACGGCGGATTTCGTCATAAACATAGCCGGACTGCACCGGACTGCCGCCTGGGCTGTTGATACGCAGGACGATGCCCTTGGTATTCGCATCCTCAAAAGCAGAGCGCAGGCTTCCGACAATATTGTCGGCACTAGCTGCTTCCTGGTCGGCAATCATTCCGCGAATTTCGATAACTGCGGTATGGGCCGCGCTGCGCGAGCCGCCGCTTTTGGAAAAATTCAGCGCCGGCGAAAACAGGGCAAGGGCGCCAAACAGATAAATAAAGGTCAGAGCCTTGAAGAAAATGCCCCAGCGCCGAGCCCGACGCTGCTCCTGTACGCTAGCGAGCAGGGTTTTCTCCAACAACTTCCAGCTTTTGTCGTCATTCAACTCGTTCGACATATTCACTCGTCCCTAGCGTTGGTCGAGCGTCGCGCGATTCCAACCAGGCGCGCAGCTCGGAAAAATGTTCAATCTTCAGTCGCGGACCACACTGGCTCAGCGTTTCCAGCGATTGCGCACCGTACCCGACAGCCACTGAATCAATGCCGGCCCGGCGCGCCATTTCCAAGTCAAAAACCGAATCGCCTACCATCAACGCGCGCTCCGGTGCCACACCGCAAAACTCGAGAATCTGCTCCAGCATCACCGGTTCGGGCTTGCTGGCGGTTTCGTCGGCGCAGCGAGTGATGTCGAAAAACTCGCTCCAACCTTGATCGGCCAGCACCCGATCAAGGCCGTGCCGCCCTTTCCCGGTCGCTACCGCCAGTTGATACCCGGCCTCACGAAACGCCGCCATCGCCTCTGCCACACCGGGAAACAGCGCAGACGGCGTTGATTCAAGCTTTAAGTAGTTCTCGCTATAAGACCGGCGATAGCGATGAGCTAAATCTGCATCCTTTAGATCGGGATACAGCGCCACCACGACTTCGGGCAAACCCAAGCCAATGATGGCTTTCAACTCGGTGTCGCTGCGCGGTGGCAAATCACATTCGCGAGCGGCCTGGTGCAGCGCTGCCACGATACGACCGATGGAATTCACCAGAGTGCCGTCCCAGTCGAAGATCAGCAGCTGGTAATCAGACACTCAAACGCTCCACGGTTTTGCGCCACATATCATCGACCGGCGCTTCCAACTTCAATACGCCACCTTCAGGCAGCGGCACGTGTAATTCATAGGCGTGCAGGAACAGACGCTTCCCACCCAGGTCGCGGATCTCTCGGGTGAAATCATCGTCGCCGTACTTGGAGTCGCCTGCGATGCAATGCCCGGCATGTTTGGCATGCACACGAATCTGATGAGTGCGACCAGTTACCGGCTTGGCCTCGACCAAGGTGGCGAATTCGCCGAAGCGGCGCAGTACGCGGAACAGCGTCAACGCCTCTTTGCCTTCTTCGTTGATTTCAACCATGCGCTCGCCGGAACGCAGGTTGCTCTTGAGTAGCGGCGCATTCACTTGCTTCTTGGCGGTCGCCCAATGCCCGCGCACCAAGGCCATATAACGCTTGTCGACGCCGTCTTTGCGCAGCGCCTCATGCAGATGGCGCAGCATGCTGCGCTTCTTGGCAATCATCAGCAGGCCAGAGGTGTCGCGGTCCAGCCGGTGCACCAACTCAAGATCCTTACAGTCGGGGCGCAACTGGCGGAAGGCCTCGATCACCCCGTAATTCAAACCGCTGCCGCCGTGAACGGCGATGCCGGCCGGCTTGTTAATCACGACCAGGGCTTTGTCTTCGAAAACAATCGACGCTTCCAGACGCTGCAGCAGCCCCTGGGCCAGCGGCACTTCTTCATCAGGCTCGGACAAGCGCAAAGGCGGCACGCGAACGATGTCGCCTGCCTGCAATTTGTATTCGGGTTTGATCCTTCCTTTATTCACGCGAACTTCGCCTTTACGCAAAATTCGGTAAATCAAGGTTTTCGGCACTCCTTTGAGGCGAGTGCGCAGAAAGTTATCGATTCGCTGACCGGCAAGTTCCGGTTCAACCTCGAGCAGCTGGACGCCGGAGGTCGGAGGGGTGGGTTCTGTCATGGCCGCGATCATAACAATTTTTTATTGATTTGAAGCACTTAATCATTGCTGCTATAGTCCCGAACGCCGCCAAAAGCGGCCCGGTTGCGGATGTTTGCCCACCTTTGCAAGCCCCTCCCGTGTGCAACGTAATTCTGGACGTAAGGCCGTCCCACGGAATATTCAAAGATAGATGGCTGAAAAGGGCCACGAATATTCCGGAAATAACGCCTTGAGCCATGACGCGCTAACTGCCCTCGGGGAAGTTAGCGGTAAATGCCAACCCGCTGCAGATTCTGCGAGCGGCACCCGATTTTCAGCGATACGTGTAGGGTGGAGATGCACAACCTCGGACTGCGTAGCTTTAGAAGACGTGTTATTTCGTCCGCTACCGATGGTTGATTCCTCCTCCTGACCAAGTGCTTGTTTCACAACAGCAAGCAGGAGACGTCTGTCGCCACCCCGGCCCCGTTGGCCGGCGTTGTTAGACATGGAACGACTTACAACCGTTTCTGACGAGCCCTGACACCGACCCTGAGAGTCGTGTGTGCCGAACGCCGTTTCCGGCAGCCCGGAAACCGACGGTACTACATGAAAAGAATGCTGATTAACGCGACTCAACCTGAAGAGTTGCGTGTCGCACTGGTAGATGGTCAGAAACTCTACGACCTCGATATTGAATCGGGCGCTCGTGAGCAGAAAAAGGCCAACATCTACAAAGGCAAAATCACCCGCATCGAACCTAGCCTTGAAGCCGCTTTTGTTGATTTCGGCTCCGAACGCCACGGCTTCTTGCCCCTCAAAGAAATTTCCCGCGAATACTTCAAGAAAGCACCTGAAGGCCGCGTCAACATTAAAGAAGTGTTGAGCGAAGGTCAGGAAGTTATCGTTCAAGTTGAAAAAGAAGAACGTGGTAACAAGGGCGCCGCCCTCACTACGTTTATCAGTCTGGCCGGTCGTTATCTGGTTCTGATGCCTAACAACCCGCGTGCCGGTGGCATCTCGCGCCGCATCGAAGGCGAAGAGCGTAACGAGCTGCGTGAAGCCTTGAATGGTCTGGTCGCGCCAAGCGACATGGGTCTGATCGTGCGCACTGCCGGCCTGGGCCGCAGCAGCGAAGAAATGCAGTGGGACCTCGATTACCTGCTGCAACTGTGGAGCGCGATCAAAGAAGCATCGCTGGACCGCTCCGCTCCATTCCTGATCTATCAAGAAAGCAACGTCATCATTCGCGCCATCCGCGACTACCTGCGCCAGGACATCGGCGAAGTATTGGTCGACAGCGTCGAAGCCCAGGAAGAAGCCCTCAGCTTCATCCGCCAGGTGATGCCGCAGTACGCCAGCAAGATCAAGCTGTACGAAGACAGCGTGCCGCTGTTCAACCGTTTCCAGATCGAAAGCCAGATCGAAACCGCCTTCCAGCGTGAAGTGAAGTTGCCGTCCGGCGGCTCCATCGTCATCGATCCAACCGAAGCCCTGGTGTCCATCGACATCAACTCGGCGCGCGCCACCAAAGGCAGCGACATCGAAGAAACCGCGCTGCAAACCAACCTTGAAGCTGCTGAAGAAATCGCGCGCCAACTGCGCCTGCGTGATATCGGCGGCCTGATCGTTATCGACTTCATCGACATGACGCCTGCGAAAAATCAGCGCGCTGTGGAAGAGAAAGTCCGCGAAAGCCTCGAAGCAGATCGCGCCCGTGTTCAAGTGGGTCGCATCTCGCGCTTCGGTCTGCTGGAAATGTCCCGTCAGCGTCTGCGCCCTTCCCTTGCCGAAGGCAGCGGTATTGTCTGCCCGCGTTGCAACGGTCAAGGCATCATCCGTGACGTTGAGTCCCTGTCCCTGGCGATTCTGCGTCTGATCGAAGAAGAGGCCCTGAAAGACCGCACTGCCGAAGTTCGCGCCCAAGTGCCGATTCCGGTTGCTGCGTTCCTGCTTAACGAGAAGCGCAACTCGATTACCAAAATCGAACTGCGCACTCGCGCCCGCATCGTCATTCTGCCGAACGACCATCTGGAAACGCCGCACTTCGAAGTGCAGCGAATCCGTGACGATAGCCCTGAAGCTCAGACCTCCCAGTCGAGCTACGAAATGGCTGCCGCTGAAGTGGAAGAAGTCGCGCAAACAGCTGCGACTCGCACCCTGGTTCGCCAGGAAGCCGCCATCAAAGCGACCCCGCAACGCGCTGCACCGACGCCTGCCGCTAGCGAGCAACCTGCTCCTGCCGCTGAACCAAGCCTGTTCCGTGGCCTGGTGAAGTCGCTGGTCAGCCTGTTCGCCGGCAAGGAAGAAGAAAAGCCGGTTGTTGTCGAGAAGAAAACCACTGGCGACCGCCCTCAGCGCAGCGACGAGCGTCGTAACGGTCGGCAGCAGAACCGCAACCGTGGCGGCCGTCGTGACGAAGAGCGCAAGCCGCGCGAAGACCGTGGCCCACGCGAAGAACGTGCACCGCGCGAACCGCGTGAAGAACGTGCTCCTCGTGAAGCCCGCGAGCCGCGCGAACCCCGTGAAGACCAGGCTCCTCGTGAAGAGCGCGCACCTCGCGCCCCGCGTGAAGAGCGCAAACCGCGTGAGCCCCGTGCACCGCGTGAAGACCGCGCCCCACGTGAAGATCGCCCACAACGCGAACTGCGTGAGCCGTTGGACGCACAAGGTCAGGAAACGCCGAGCGAGGAGCGCGTGGAGCGCAAACCGCGCGAAGAGCGTCAGCCGCGAGCGCCGCGTGAAGAACGCCAACTGCGCCCTGTTGCTGATGCCGCCGGTAGCGAAGAAGAGTTGCTGAACACCGACGAGCAGCACGACGACGACCAGGAACATGCCGAGGGCGGTGACCGTCCACGTCGCCGTTCGCGCGGTCAGCGCCGTCGCAGCAACCGTCGTGAGCGTCAGCGTGATGCCAACGGCAACATCATCGAAGGCAGCGAAGAAGGTAATGAAGAGGCCAGCGGCAACGCTGAGGCGCCGCGTACCGAAGCGCCTACCGCTGAAGTGGCCACTGCCGTAGCCGCGGCCGCCGCCGTGGCTGTCAGCGAAATCGTTGCAGACCAGCACACCGCTGAAGCTGCACCGGTTGAGCCTGCAAGCGAGCCGCAAGCCGCCGCGACCGAGCACAGCGAACCTGTTGCAGTGGTTGAAGCACCTGCGGTTGAAGCGGTCGTTGAAGCGCCTGCATTTGAACCGGTTGTAGCTGAACCCGCCGTGGTTGAAGCCAGCGCCGTTGAAGGCACCACGTCTGTAGAGGCGAGCGTCAACGAAGCGCCTGCCGCTCCAGCACCGGCTTACGAAGCACCGGTTGTAGTTGAAGCTGCTCCGGCCGCCGAGGCTGCTCCTGCTCCAGCTGAAACCGCTCCGGCTCCTGTAGTTGAAGCAGTGGAAGTGGCCGTAGTTGCCGAAGTGGTAGCCGAGCCCGCTCCCGTCGTGACCAGCAATGGCCGCGCGCCGAACGACCCACGCGAAGTGCGTCGCCGTCAGCGTGAAGCCGAGCGCTTGGCTAAGGAAGCTCAAGAAGCATCGGCATCGGTGGTTGACGCCGTTGCCGCCGCCGAGCCCGTTGGCATTACCGCTCACGCGATTGCCGATGTTGAGCACACCGTGGAAGAAGAAAAAGCCAAACAGGACGACGCGGCCGAGCCTGCTCCGGTGCACGTGGCTGAGCCGGCTGTGATTGCTGACAGCAACGTCGAGGAAACCCAGGCTGACGAAACCAGCGCCGAGCTACCGGCAGCGCAGGAAGAAGTTGCCGAGTTTTCCGAGAAAGACGACGCCAAGAAAGAAGAAGACAAGAACGAGAACAAACCGCTCGTTTAAGCCTTCGCGCTGATTTAGCGCGGTAAAAAAAAGGGATGCCAGTTGGCATCCCTTTTTTATTGTTCGCTGAGAGCAACCAGGTCTCGAAAGTACTCAGCTTGTCTGCGTATCGCCGTCATCCCCGCGCACGCGGGAATCCAGAATCGCAAGCCGGACGGTACTTGCAACCCGTTTCGCTAAACCCTGGTGTCAGTAAAAACGGGTCAAAAATTCACCGCTGCGGTACGCTTGATCGAGCCTGGATCCCCGCGTACACGGGGAGGCTGAGCAGGTTGCGCTTTCCCCGCAGAAAATCTGATTGCCGCTACATCGAATAGAAGCGAAGCAAACCCAGGCGAGAAACGCCCTCACCCCGCCCTGCGCTGCTGCGCACCATCCAACGCATCCGCTACCAGCGCATACCCGTGCTCGTCATTGCGACACACCAGCCCGCCCTGCCACATGCGGCGCAGGGCCTGGCTCAGGCAGAGCTGGGAGATCGGCACTTCGGCGTCGATCAGCCTCGCATGCATTTCCTGCAAGGTCAGCGTCTGGCCTCGCTCGGTGCTTTCACACAGCACGTCGAGAATTTTCAGTCGCGGTTGGCTGCATTTCAGCCCGGCGGCGCCGAGGATGCGTTTAAAGCGCTGGTTACTGTGTTGAGCGGGCAAGCTGCTCAGGCGCGCCATTTGAGGTTGGTTCATGGTTGAACCTCGCGTTTGCTGAAAGACATCGCCACGTCGTATCCACTCGCCATTGCCAGAGCCACCCTGCCCTCGTTCGGTCTGTTCACTCGTTTCATGTGCCACTCCTTGACCCTGGCGCTCGTGGAAAAATGTGGCGCCTTATTAACAAGACGGATGAGCCGGCAAAAAACCGCAAAAGATTCTGACGATAGGTCGAAAATTTTTCCGTCCCGCTCCAGGGTCGCCACGCCGGACACATTTTCTTGCATCTGCCGGTGCGGGTTTTGCCCACGCTATCCGTCTTGTACATAGGGACGTCTGAAACCACGACTTTCCGCCCCTGCGTTTTCGTAGCGCTGTGTAGCGCTGGTCCTTTCCTCCAGTTAAGCCCTTTCTGTTTATGTCGAAAAAAACCCGCGCAAAAACCTGGTTTCTCGTGCACAGCTGGCTGGCTCTGCCCATCTGGTTTTTCCTGCTGATCGTTTGCGTCACCGGCACGCTGGCGGTGGTCAGTCAGGAAATTGTCTGGCTGGCCAACCCGGACATCCGCGCCAGCCAACCGAACGACGACGCCCAGCCGTTGAGCTACGGCCAGGTGTTAGCCGCCATCCACAAAGAGCGCCCAGAGCTGGCGGTGGAATGGTTGGCCACCCCCGACGAATCGCATTTCGCCCTTACCGCTCAGGTCAGCGAACCTGGCGGCGGCACCTACCGCTTGTATATCAACCCTTACAGCGGAGCGATTCAGGGCGTCAGCCCGACGTTCGACTTCAGCGCCTTCACCCGCGCGCTGCACGGCTGGTGGCTGGTGCCGTTCACCAATGGCTATAGCTGGGGTTGGTATTTGGTATCGCTGCTTGGCTTGCCCATGCTGGTGTCGTTGATCACCGGGCTGGTGGTGTACAAGCGCTTCTGGAAAGGCTTCTTCACCCCGCGCCTGCGTTTTAACCAGGGCGCGCGAATTTTCTGGGGCGACTTCCATCGCCTGAGCGGCATCTGGTCGATCTGGTTTATCGCGGTCATTTCCATCACCGGCACCTGGTTCCTGATCGAGGCGCTGCTGTCCGATTTGCACATCTCGATCTCGAGCGAAGGCCCGCCCGCTTTTGTCTCCCGCCAGGACATACCCGTGAGCGCAGACGGCCTGGCGCCGCCGCAATTGGGCCTGGATCAAATCACCGCCATCGCCGCGTCGCAAATTCCCGGCCTCGACATCAGCTTTATCTCCATGCCCGAAGACGCGTTCAGCCATTACAGCGTGGGCGGGCGCGGCTGGTACCCGTTGATGTATCAAACCGCCGAAATCAACCCGTACACCGGCGCGGTAGCCGGTGCCAATTTGCTGCAAGACCGCAGCGCGCTGGAGTTCGTCACCGAGTCGATGCGCCCACTGCACACCGGCGATTTCGGCGGGATATGGATCAAACTGATCTGGTTTTTCTTCGGTTTGGTGCTGAGCATGATGGTGCTCAGCGGCTTGCTGATCTGGAGTAAACGCACCGTGCAAGCCACCGCCAACCTGGCCAAACGAACGCAGCGGGTTCGTCCGGATGCTGCCGCCACGCTTACCCCGGCGTCGGAGGTGCAGCCATGAACAAAGCCATCACTGCGCCACGCCGCCAACCAGCCCTGCAGCGCCTGTGGCACAAATACCGCTTTCATCTGAATATTTTGCTGGTGTTGATTCCGCTGGGTTTCATGCCCGCTTACTTGCAAAACGCAGCGATGTTTCGCGGCACATTAGGGCTGGGGGAGCGGGACATCGGCGAGTTCACCGTCGGCCCGTGGTCTGCCCGTGTGGCCGAGTGGCACATCGGCGACCCGGAAGCCGAAGGCCAGGCCGGCAACATGAAGGAATTCACCGTTGCGCTGTGTGAGCGCTGCTTGCCGCAGGTAAAAGCGGCTTACTTGCGCATCGGCAAACCGCGCAGCTTGCGCACCGCCGGCGCGTTGCTGTCGGGCAGCCCGTACCGGCTGATGGCCGAAGTGGTGGTGCCGCGCAACACCACGGCCGCCAGCGAGTTGTGGCTGACCGTCGAAGGCTGGGACGGCAGCGTGCACCAGACCGCCATCCCTCTCGCCACCGCCTCGCCCTCACTGGTGAGTTGGCTAGAACGCCAACCCGGAGCCCGCCCATGAACCGCGCCCTGCCTTTGCTACTCGCCAGCCTTGCACTTAGCCTCAGCCCCAACACGCAAGCCCATGGTCTGTATTGCCAGTGCCAGCCTGTGGCCGACGGGCAAGTGCGTTGCCACGGCGGTTTGTCAGACGGCACCGCCCTGCCCGGCGCCGCGCTGGATGTGATTGGCTACGATGAAAAGCCACTGATCACCGGCAAGCTGGGCGAGGATTCGAGCTTCACCTTCCCCCGCCCCGATGGCGAGTTTTACGTGCTGATGGAACTGGGTCCTGGCCACACGGTAGAAGTCGACCACACCGACATTCCGGCGCCATAACTCCACCCATCATCCGAGTTCGACGCCAGTAAGCACACGGTGCGCGCAGCAGGTAGAATGCGCGCCGTTTCCATGGGTTCCCTAACCCCATCGATCAAAAAGGTCCTGCTTATGTCCCTGATTTCTGCCGACCGTCGGCGTGGCGCGCTGACGTTTCTGGTGCTGTTCCACATCGTCATCATCATTGCCAGCAACTACCTGGTGCAGCTGCCGATCACCCTGTTCGGCTGGCACACGACGTGGGGCGCGTTCAGTTTCCCGTTTATTTTCCTGGCCACCGACCTCACCGTGCGCCTGCTCGGCAAAGGCCCGGCGCGCCTGGTAATTGCTCAGGTGATGGTGCCGGCTCTGGTGGTCTCGTACATCGTTTCGGTGCTGTTTCAGGAAGCCAGCTTTCGCGGCGTAAACGCGCTGCTGGAATTCAACGAATTCGTGCTGCGCATTTCGCTGGCCAGCTTCCTCGCCTACGCCCTCGGGCAGATTCTCGACATTCAGGTATTCGACCGTTTGCGCCAACTGCGCCAATGGTGGGTGGCGCCCACGGTGTCGACCATCTTCGGCAATCTGCTCGACACGTTCGTGTTCTTCGCCGTCGCCTTCTGGCACAGCAGCAACCCGTTTATGGCCGAGCACTGGGTGGAAATCGCCACGGTCGACTATGGCGTGAAGCTGACCATCAGCCTGCTGCTGTTCGTGCCGCTGTATGGTGTGTTGCTCAATGCCATCTTGCGCGTACTTGCGGGCCGCCCGGCCCGCTAAATCCTGCGCTGCTTATCGAGGCTAAAGCCTCTCCTACAGGTCCGAGCGGTCACTGTGGGAGAGGCTTTAGCCTCGATTCCTTGCGTCTCGACCATGGCTTTTCGCCAGCCGCGCGCTTTTGGCCCGCCCATCAATTTTGTGCACAATCCTAAATAAAATTGTTCCACATCCTGTCCACAAGTGATTATGATCGGCACATTCTGACCAGGTAGACAGATTTTTCATCCTGGCGGACAGAGGGTCACTGACCCTCGTGAGCCCATGACCGAATAAAAACAATTGGCAGGCGCAACTATGACTACACCCGATAGCTCCACCCGCTCGGACCTCATCTACGGTCTCAACGACCGCCCGCATTTCAGTGCCGCGTTGTTCGCCGCCCTGCAACACGTTCTCGCCAGCTTCGTTGGCATCATCACCCCCACCCTGATCATCGGCGGCGCCCTGGGCCTGCAGAGTGAAGTGCCGTACCTGATCAGCATGGCGTTATTCGTCTCTGGGCTGGGTACGTTCATTCAGGCGCGGCGCTTCGGCCCGGTAGGCTCTGGCCTGTTGTGCTTGCAAGGCACCAGCTTCGCCTTTATCAGCGTGATTCTCAGCGCCGGTTTCATGGTGAAGTCGCGCGGTGGCGGCACCGATGAAATTCTCTCAACGATTTTCGGCGTGTGCTTTTTCGCCGCCTTTATCGAAGTCACGCTCAGCCAGTTCATTGGCAAGCTGCGCAAGCTGATCACCCCGGTGGTGACCGGCACCATCATTACCTTGATGGGCCTGTCGCTGATCAAAGTGGCCGTTACTGACATGGCTGGCGGCTTCGGTGCAGCAGACCTCGGCGCCATGAGCAACCTGGGCCTGGCCTTTCTGGTGCTGGCGATCATCGTGGTGTTGAACCGGTTCGACATTCCGATTCTGCGCCTGTCCGCCATTATCATTGGCCTGGGCATCGGCTTTGTGGTGGCGTGGGCTTTGGGCAAGGTCGACTTCGCCGCCATGCCGGACGTCGCCGCCGTCAGCATTCCGGTGCCGTTCAAGTACGGGTTCTCGTTTGACCTGTATGCCTTTATTCCCGTCGCGGTGATCTTCCTGATTACGCCGCTGGAAGCTGCTGGCGACCTCACTGCCAACTCGATGATTTCCCAGCAGCCGGTGCGCGGTCCGGTGTATATCCGCCGCATCAAGTCGGGCCTGCTTGCCGACGGCCTCAACTCGGCGATGGCCGCTGTGTTCAACAGCATGCCGATGGTGACGTTCGCGCAGAACAACGGCGTGATCCAGCTAACCGGCGTGGCCAGCCGCTACGTGGCGTACTTCATTGCCGCCCTGCTGGTGCTGTTGGGTTTGTTCCCGGTAGTGGGCGCGGTGTTGCAGCTGATGCCAAAACCGGTACTCGGCGGCGCTACCTTGATCATGTTCGGCACCGTGGCGGTGGCGGGTATCAAGATTCTCTCCGAGGCCGGTCTGCACCGTCGCAACATGCTCATCGTGTCGATCTCGCTCGGCCTGGGCCTGGGTGTTGCGGCAGTGCCGGAGGTGCTGCGCGAGTTGCCGAGCGCGCTGCATAACATCTTCGAATCGCCGATTACCGTCGGTGCCTTTGCCGCCATCCTGCTGAATATCTTCCTGCCGGAAGAGTACCTGGACGAAGTGGACGAGCATGAGTTCGACCCCGAGGCGTCGATTGTCGAAGTGATGCAAAACCCTAGCGACGACGACATCGCCCTCGACCAGGCGCGTGCGGCCAAAGCCAGCCTGCAAAGCTGACGCGCCCGCCTCGCCCCGTTCAACTCAAACGCTGCACAGCGTCCGCACCTCGCCAGGGTCGGGCGTTGTGCGGTGTCTGGGCTGCAAGAGCTGCACTACCCTCACTAAAAACAACAAGGAAAACCCCATGAACCTGAAGCGTTTGCCGCACTGCCTCGCGCTGTCTGCCGGTCTGTTCACTGGTAGCCAGGCTGCGTTGGCGGATGACCTGCTGCAATGGCAGAACAACAGCCTGACCTACCTCTATGGCCAGGATTTCAAGGTCAACCCTGAAATCCAGCAAACCGTCACCTTCGAGCACGCCGACGGCTGGAAGTACGGTGACAACTTCCTGTTTATCGACAAGATTTTCTACAACGGCAAAGCCGACTCGGGCGTTGGCAACAACACCTACTACGGCGAATTCAGCCCGCGTTTCTCGCTGAGCAAAATCACCGGCGAGAAGATTGGCTTCGGTCCGGTCAACGATGTGTTGCTGGCCTTCACCTACGAATTCGGCGAAGGCGATGTGGAGTCGTACCTGGTAGGCCCGGCGTTCGACCTGAACATCCCCGGCTTCGACTTCTTCCAGCTCAACTTCTACAACCGCCGAACCGATGGCAACCGCCCTGGCGATGACGTTTGGCAGATCACCCCGGCGTGGAGCTACACCATTCCAGTCGGCGGCTCGGACATCCTGATCGACGGTTTCATGGACTGGGTGGTCGACAACGACGAGAACGCGCGCGGCACGTACCACGCCAACCTGCACTTCAACCCACAGATCAAATACGACTTGGGCAAAGCGTTGCATTGGGGCGAAAAGCAGCTGTACGTCGGTATCGAGTACGACTACTGGAAAGACAAGTACGGCATCGACGACGACAGTTTCCTCGGCGACCAGATCTTGGATGGCACCGACCAGAACACCGCAAGCCTGCTGGTGAAAGTGCACTTCTAAACCGGTTTCGGGGTGGCGGACGGCTGCTGGGTAGGCAGAGTTGTTCGTCATCCCGAAAGCTAAAAACTCGAGGCTGAAGCCTCTCCTACAAGGACGTTTTTGCTCTTGTGGGAGAGGCTTTAGCCTCGAGCTTTTGATCTAAAAAAAGGGCGAGTCGCATGCAGCGACCCGCCCTTTTCACGTTAACCGACGACGGATGAGCGCCAGTTAACGACCACCTGCTGTGCCGGTGTTAGCTGGCACGCGCCATGTTGCGCAGGGCTTTCACCTGGTCGTGGTTGCGCTGTACGCCTTGGCGTTGTTTTTCAACGATGCTGCGTACGTTCGACGGCAGCTCTTTTTCCAGCGCTTCGTTGTAGTGCTTCAGGGCCACGTCTTCGCCGCGCTCGCATTCGTTGAGAATGGCGGTTTCGCTATGGCCGGTGAGTGCGCTTTTCAGGTTCACCCAGCCGCGGTGCAGGTCACCTGTGGTGCTGGTGCTGGTTTCCGGGTCGCCGCCCAGGCTGCGCACCAGTTGCTGTAGCTCGCTGGCCGCAGCCGCACACTCCGCGGCGCGCTGGCTGAACAAGCCTTTGAGTTCGGCATTTTCAACGTCGTTCGCGCACTCACGGAAGCCTTTCTCACCGTCTTTGCTGGTCTCGATCAGGTTGTTGAGTACCGAGATAGTGTCTTTGCTTTCCATGGTCAAAATCCTCTTTTGGCGAGCAGCGTCACGCTGCAGGTTGTTGGCCGACGTGCCCGTTTGGGCTTTATCGACCGCTCGCAAAAATGGACGTGACCCGTTGCGTAAAGGTTCAGGACATTCGCCGACCGGTACGCGTAAGCGGCAACCGACAACCGCGCTAAAACGCAGGCGCGGCGCGGCGTCTAACCGCTTGTCAGGGCTGTTGGATTACTCCACCGGCTTGGCTTTCTGACGCTTGAGAAAGTCGACTTTCCACTGCTCCAGCCCCATGAACTCCGAGTCGAGATTGGCCTCGACCTGGTACTTGTCTTTAAGCGCAGCGATAGCCTCGTGTTGCTCGGCGAGGAACTGGTCGAAGCGCTGAATCAGTTCGGGGTGTTTGCCGCTCGACAAGTGAAACGTGCCGCGCGTGAACGGCAGTTTGGAGTCGAACACCAACGCACCGGGACGGGCGCGAATGTTGTCGAGGTAATAGGTGGCGACCACCACGTTGAAGTAGGCGCCGTCGGCTTGTTTTTTCAGCGCCAGCTTGATCATCGCGGGCAAATCCTCGCCTTCAATCAGGCGCGTCTGCTTGCCCTCGATACGAGCCTGATACGCCCAGGGCGTCCAGCCGTCGACGATGGCCAACCGTTGCAATGCATCAACGCCCTGCCCTTGCTGCTTGGGCGGCACCAACACGCCGTCGACGTAATTCACCACGGCCTGGCTATAGCGCAGGTTTTTGCCGGCTTTCTGCTCGTGCGCCCAGGTGCTGTTGTCCGGGTATTTGAAATCCACTTCGCCCTGCAGCAACGCCGGCAGCAACCGCTCGACGGGCAACGGCCGGTACTCCAGCTGCACGCCGGCTTTGGCGGCAAACAGGTCAAGCACTTCCCGGGCAAAGCCGGAATAGTTGCCCTGTTTGTCGGTGGCGTAGTGCGGCAAGAACGGCGTGTTTTCTACGCCGACCACGTAGGTTTGGGCGTGGGCGGTGGTGGCCAATAGCGCGGTGAGGGCGAGGGAAACGAACTTCGGTTTCACAGCGGTCTTCCTATTTTTGTTTTTGTGGAGGATGCAAAACGTTCCCCTGTAGGAGCCAGCTTGCTGGCGAATTCGCCAGCAAGCTGGCTCCTACAGGGGACGTCGCTAACGGGGCAATTCAACCGCCAGTCATGCTCATAAACCGCAGCACTTGCACCTGCTCGGCTTGGTCGAAGTGATGGCGTTCGGGCTTCAGTTGAAGGGCGTTAACCAGCGCCTGACGCAAGCGCTCGCTGTCGCCGGGGTGGGCGCGCATCAGGCTTTTCAAATCGAGAGCGCCTTCGTGGCCGAGGCACAGCACCAGCTTGCCCTCGGCGGTCACGCGCACGCGGTTGCAGTCGCCGCAGAAGTTGTGGCTATGGGGCGAGATAAAGCCGACCTGCGTGTCGCTACCAACCACCTGCCAATAGCGCGACGGCCCGCCGGTAACGCGGCTGCTGCGCACCAGTGCAAAGCGCTGTTCGATCAACGCGCGCACCTGGTCGCTGGAGCAAAACGTCTGCTCGCGTTGATGACTGGTAACCGAGCCCAACGGCATTTCTTCGATAAAGCTGACGTCCAGTCCGCGCTCAACGGCGAACTGCACCAGGTCGTGTACTTCGTCATCGTTGCGCCCGCGTTGCACCACGCAATTGAGCTTGATGCGCGCAAAGCCCGCCGCCCGCGCGGCCTCGATACCGGCGAGCACGTGGTCCAGCGCATCGCGGCGGGTGAAGGCGGCAAAACGCTCGCGCTGCAACGAGTCGAGGCTGATGTTCAGGCGCTTGACCCCGGCGTCGCGCAGTTGCCCGGCCATGCTGCCGAGCTGCGAACCATTGGTGGTGATCGCGAGATCGTCCAGCTCGCTGCGCGCGCCCAGGCGTTGCAGCAAGCCCACCACGCCTTTGCGCACCAGCGGTTCGCCGCCGGTGATGCGGATGCGTTTAACGCCCAAGCCGATAAACGCGTCGGCCACGGCGTACAGTTCTTCGAGGGTAAGAATTTGCGCGCGCGGGGCGAACTGCATGTCTTCGCTCATGCAGTAGGTGCAGCGAAAATCGCAGCGGTCGGTAACCGACAACCGCAGGTAAGTGATACGCCGTCCAAAGGGATCGACCAGGCTGGCGTCAGGTGCATGCGGCAAGGACACGACGGATCTCCAACTGCTCAGGGAGCCGAAAAAGGTACGGAAGAAATAGCTGACCACGAAGTCAGAAATGTACTCAAAAAATGCTGATCGCGTATACAAGAATTTGTCAGTTCGAGTTTTTGTAGGAGCTACCTTGGTAGCGAATGGGTTCTCCCGCACATCAACGTTTTCAGGGTTCGCGAGCAAGCTCGCTCCTACGTCCTGTGCATGATTGAGCCTCGCGCAAACGCGGTGCTACCATGCCCGACCACTCAGCAAGCCCATCGATGCGGTGCCACAGCAAAAGAGTCTTTAGATGACCAGTATCCGTGAGCGCAACAAAGAGTTGATTCTGCGCGCAGCCAGCGAAGAGTTCGCCGACAAAGGCTTCGCCGCTACCAAGACCAGCGACATCGCCGCCAAAGCGGGCTTGCCCAAGCCCAACGTGTATTACTACTTCAAGTCCAAAGAAAACCTGTACCGCGAAGTGCTGGAAAGCATCGTCGAACCGTTGTTGCAGGCTTCGCAGCCGTTCAACGAAGGCGGTCTGCCCGCCGATGTATTGCGCGCTTACATCCGCTCGAAAATCCGCATTTCCCGCGACCTGGCCTACGCCTCGAAGGTGTTCGCCAGCGAAATCATGCACGGCGCCCCGCACCTTTCCGCCGAGCAAACCGCGCAGTTGAACGCCCAGGCCAAGCACAACATCAGCTGCATTCAAGCCTGGATCGACCAGGGCCTGATGGCCAAAGTTGACCCGCACCATTTGCTCTTCAGCATCTGGGCGGCCACGCAAACCTATGCCGACTTCGACTGGCAGATTTCCATCGTCACGGGTAAAGCCAAGCTCGACGACGCCGACTATGAGGCGGCGGCCGAGACGATTATTCGGATGGTGATTAAGGGGTGTGAGGTGAGTGAGGGGGCTGGGGCTAAGGTTAAGGTGGTTGGGTAAGGGCGGTTTTTTGTACAAACGTTAATTGCGGTTACGTCCAGTGCTGTACCCGGCCGGAGATTCTGGATTCCCGCTTTCGCGGGAATGACGGTGATCGTTGAAATTACTCCGTCATCCCCGCGCAGGCGGCGGTCCGACGATTCGGGATCCAGAGTTTCGGACCAATCACCGCTCCCTAATCAACCAATACCCTCCTTACCCAATATCCGCCTGCAACCCCGCCGCCAACACCCCCTTCACGGCACATTGCTCATCAATGTCCGACGTATCCCCACTAATCCCCACCGCCCCAATCACCTGATTGTTCGCATCGCGAATCAGCACGCCGCCGGGCGCGGGAATTACGTTGCCTTGGGCCAGCGTGTTCACTGCCGCAATGAAACTCGGCCGTTGCTGCGCGTCATTGGCGATTTGGCGCGACGCCTTGCCGAGTGCCACCGCGCCCCAGGCTTTGCCGATGGCAATTTGCGGGCGAAGCATGCTTGAGCCGTCTTCGCGCAGCAGCGAAATCAAATGCCCGCCAGCGTCCAGCACCGCAATGGTCAGGGGCGCTGCCGAGGCCGCGCGGCCCGCGGACTGGGCTTGTTCGGTGATCTGGGTGGCGAGTTGCAGGGTTAAAGCGCTCATGGGGTAAGTCCCTTCTTGTAATTGAAAGCGTACGGAACACACCGCAGGCACGAGCAAACACGCCCGGCGGTGCAATCAAAAGACGCCTTAACTATCGCAGCCAAAACAAAAAACGCAAGCTATCGATACAATCTTATCTACTTTTGTATACATACACCTTCACCCAATCCCACGCCGCCGCTGAAACCCGCGCTAAAACAGGCGTTTTAAATCTGTTTCGCCTCGCCACGCTTTGCCTGCGAAAAAATGTTGACCTTAAAGTCATGGCCTGAATAGAATCCGCCACAGCAAGTTGTATACAATTTGAGAACAAAAGAGGCACAACAAATGGCCAAAATGAGAGCAATCGAGGCAGCCGTCCTCGTTATGCGCCGCGAAGGCGTCGACACCGCGTTTGGTATTCCCGGCGCCGCCATCAACCCCCTGTACGCCTCGCTGAAAAAAGTCGGCGGCATCGACCACGTTCTGGCTCGCCACGTGGAAGGCGCTTCGCACATGGCCGAGGGTTACACCCGCACCAAAGCGGGCAACATCGGTGTGTGCATCGGCACCTCTGGTCCTGCCGGCACCGACATGGTCACTGGTCTGTACAGCGCCAGCGCCGACTCCATCCCGATTCTGTGCATCACCGGCCAGGCGCCGCGTGCCCGTATGCACAAGGAAGATTTCCAGGCCGTCGATATCACCAGCATCGTCAAGCCAGTGACCAAGTGGGCAACCACCGTCATGGAACCGGGCCAAGTGCCGTACGCGTTCCAGAAAGCCTTTTATGAAATGCGCAGCGGCCGCCCTGGCCCCGTGCTGATCGACCTGCCGTTTGACGTGCAGATGGCCGAAATCGAATTCGATATCGACGCTTACCAACCGCTGCCGCTGAGCCGCCCTGCCGCCAACCGCGCCCAGGCCGAGAAAGCCCTGGCGCTGCTGAACGACGCCGAGCGCCCATTGCTGGTAGCCGGCGGTGGCGTGATCAACGCCGATGCCAGCGACAAGCTGGTGGAGTTCGCCGAATTGGTCGGTGTGCCGGTAGTTCCGACCCTCATGGGTTGGGGCACCATTCCAGACGATCACCCGCTGATGGTCGGCATGGTCGGTCTGCAAACCTCGCACCGCTACGGCAACGCCACGCTGCTGGAATCGGACCTGGTGTTCGGTATCGGCAACCGTTGGGCTAACCGCCACACCGGTTCGGTGGATGTGTACACCGAAGGTCGCCGCTTTATCCACGTGGATATCGAGCCGACGCAAATCGGTCGCGTGTTCAACCCGGACTTGGGCATCGTCTCCGACGCCGGTGCCGCGCTGGATATGTTCATCACCGTGGCCAAGGAATGGAAAGCCGCGGGCAAGCTGAAAAACCGTGCCGCCTGGCTGGATTCCTGCCATCAGCGCAAACGCACCCTGCAGCGCAAAACCCACTTCGACAACGTGCCGGTCAAACCGCAGCGCGTGTACGAAGAAATGAACGAAGCCTTCGGCAAAGACACCTGCTACGTCAGCACCATCGGGTTGTCGCAGATTGCCGGCGCGCAGTTCCTGCACGTCTACAAGCCGCGTCACTGGATCAACTGCGGCCAGGCCGGCCCGCTGGGCTGGACCATTCCTGCTGCCCTGGGCGTGGTGAAAGCCGATCCGAGCCGCAAGGTTGTCGCGCTGTCTGGCGACTATGACTTCCAGTTCATGATCGAAGAGCTGGCCGTGGGCGCGCAGTTCAACCTGCCGTACATCCACGTGGTGGTGAACAACTCCTACCTGGGTCTGATCCGTCAGGCACAGCGCGGTTTCGAGATGGACTACTGCGTGCAGCTGGCCTTCGAAAACATCAACGCACCGGAGCTGAACGGTTACGGCGTCGACCACGTCGCGGTCGCCGAAGGCCTGGGTTGCAAGGCCATTCGCGTGTTCGAGCCGAACGAGATCCAACCGGCCCTGCGTCAAGCGCAAGAGTTGATGGCACAGCACCGCGTTCCGGTGGTGGTGGAAATCATTCTGGAGCGCGTGACCAACATCTCCATGGGCACCGAGATCAATGCCGTCAACGAGTTCGAAGACCTGGCGCTGACCGGTTCGGATGCACCGACTGCGATTTCGTTGCTGGACTAAAAGCGGCCCTCTCCCCCAGCCCCTCTCCCGCGAGCGGGCGAGGGGAGACAAGCGCGACCGCGAAACAACCACCGATCAGTCCCCTCGCCCGCTTGCGGGAGAGGGTTAGGGAGAGGGGCTTTTGTGTTTGCCCCAGCCCTCTCCCCCAGCCCCTCTCCCGCAAGCGGGAGAGGGGAGACAAACAGACGAGGAGTGCCCCATGCCACGCTTTGCCGCCAACCTATCCATGTTGTTCACCGAAGTGGACTTCCTGGACCGTTTCGACGCTGCCGCCCAAGCCGGTTTCAGCGGCGTTGAATACCTGTTTCCGTACGACTTTGCCGCTGAAGAAATCAAAGCCCGCCTGAACACCCACAAGCTTGAGCAGGTGCTGTTCAACCTGCCGGCCGGTGACTGGGCCAAGGGTGAGCGCGGCATCGCCTGCCACCCGGACCGCGTAGAAGAATTCCGCGCCGGCGTAGACAAAGCCATCGCCTACGCCAAGGTACTCGGCAACACGCAAATCAACTGCCTGGCCGGCATCCGTCCGCAAGGTCCGGATTGCGCCACGGTTGAGCAAACCTTCGTAGACAACCTCAAGTACGCGGCTGAAAAGCTGCAAGCCGCCGGTATCAAGCTGGTCATGGAAATGATCAACACCCGTGACATTCCTGGCTTCTACCTGAACACCACCAAGCAGGCGCTGGCCATTCGCGACAAAGTTGCCAGCAGCAACCTGTTCCTGCAGTACGACATCTACCACATGCAAATCATGGAAGGTGACCTGGCCCGCAGCCTGGAAGGCAACCTGGCCGTGATCAACCACGTGCAGTTGGCCGACAACCCTGGCCGCAACGAGCCTGGCACGGGCGAGATCAACTACCGCTTCCTGTTCGAGCACCTGGACCGCATCGGGTATCAGGGCTGGGTTGGCTGTGAATACAAGCCTGCCACCACCACCGCCGCCGGCCTCGGCTGGCTCAAGACTCATAACGCCATCTAAGGAGCATTCCCATGGCTAAAATCGGTTTTATCGGCACCGGCATCATGGGCAAACCCATGGCCCAAAACCTGCAAAAAGCAGGTCACACCCTGTTCTTCTCCGAGCACTTCGACAAAGCCCCGGCCGACCTGCTGGGCGACAACGGCGTTGGCCTGGCCAACCCGAAGGAAGTGGCGCAGGAATCCGAATTCATCATCATCATGGTGCCGGATACCCCACAGGTTGAAGACGTGCTGTTCCGCAAAGACGGCGTGGTCGAAGGCGTTGGCGCCGGCAAAGTGGTCATCGACATGAGCTCGATCTCCCCTACCGCCACCAAAGCCTTCGCCGAAAAAATCAAAGCCACGGGCGCTGCGTATCTCGACGCCCCAGTGTCTGGCGGTGAAGTGGGCGCCAAGGCGGCCACCCTGTCGATCATGGTCGGCGGTTGCCCGAATGCCTTCGAACGCGTACTGCCACTGTTCCAGGCCATGGGCAAAAACATCACCCGCGTGGGCGGCAATGGCGACGGTCAGACCGCCAAAGTGGCCAACCAGATCATCGTTGCCCTGAACATTCAGGCCGTTGCCGAAGCCCTGCTGTTCGCCGCCAAGAACGGCGCCGATCCGGCCAAGGTGCGTGAAGCGCTGATGGGCGGTTTCGCCGGCTCGAAAATTCTCGAAGTACACGGCGAGCGCATGATCAAAGGCACCTTCGACCCAGGCTTCCGCATCAGCCTGCACCAGAAAGACCTCAACCTCGCTCTGGCCGGCGCCAAAGAGCTGGGCCTGAACCTGCCTAACACCGCCAACGCCCAGCAAGTGTTCAGCACCTGCGCCGCCATTGGTGGCAGCAATTGGGACCACTCGGCGCTGATCAAAGGCCTGGAGCACATGGCCAACTTCTCGATTCGCAAGGACTAAGCAATACGTGGGTTGGGCCGGTCCGCTTGGTGATCCTCATCGTGGCCCCCGCTCGTTGGTTCGCCAACGGACCGCTCCAACCCACGCCCCTTTTCGACCTGCCCGGTAAGCGGTGTCACGGCCTGCAAGCCGGGTGGGTCGATTTCAGTCCACAGCCCTTGTGCCCGTAAAGGGACAGCGAGGTTTGTGGACTGCAATCGACCTGCACGCATAACAAGAAACGAGTTGGAGTAGTGCTGATGAACCTCGACCCCAAAAGTCTGCTGCGCGACCTGTTCGCCACCGCCATCGACGCCGCCCACCCGCGCCAGGTATTGGCCGACCACCTGCCCGCCGACCGCAGCGGCCGCGTGATTGTCATTGGCGCCGGCAAGGCGGCGGCGGCCATGGCCGAAGTGGTGGAGCGCGAATGGCAGGGCGAGGTGTCTGGCCTGGTGGTGACGCGCTACGAGCACGGCGCCAACTGCCAGAAAATCGAAGTGGTGGAAGCCGCGCATCCAGTGCCGGACGACGCCGGTGAACGCGTCGCCCGCCGTGTGCTGGAGTTGGTGAGCAATCTGCAAGAAAGCGACCGCGTCATCTTCCTGCTGTCCGGTGGCGGCTCGTCGCTGCTGGCCCTGCCCGCTGCCGGCATCAGCCTGCAAGACAAACAGGCACTGAACAAAGCGCTGCTCAAATCCGGCGCCACCATTGGCGAGATGAACTGCGTGCGCAAGCACCTCTCGGCCATCAAGGGCGGACGCCTGGCAAAAGCTTCATGGCCGGCCAGCGTGTACACCTACGCGATTTCCGATGTGCCAGGCGACGAAGCCACGGTGATTGCCTCCGGCCCGACCGTGGCCGACCCCACCACTTCGCAGCAGGCGCTGGCGATTCTGGCGCGTTACAACATCGAGATTCCCGCCAATGTGCGCGACTGGCTGAACAGCCCGGAATCGGAAACCGTCAAACCCGGCGACCCGTGCCTGGCGCGCAGCCATTTCCAATTGATCGCCACGCCCCAGCAGTCGCTCGACGCCGCTGCCACGAAGGTTGAAGCCGCCGGTTTGCCGGTGCTGATTCTCGGCGACCTGGAAGGCGAGGCGCGGGAAGTGGCCAAGGTGCACGCCGGCATCGCCCGGCAAATTCAACTGCACGGCCAGCCAATCAAACCGCCGTGCGTGATTCTTTCCGGCGGCGAAACCACGGTGACCGTGCGCGGTGACGGCCGTGGCGGACGCAACGCCGAGTTTCTGCTGAGCCTGACCGAAAGCCTCAAAGGCTTGCCCGGCGTGTATGCCCTGGCTGGCGACACCGACGGCATCGACGGTTCCGAAGACAATGCCGGCGCACTGATGACGCCCAGCAGCTACGCCCGCGCCGCCGCGTTGAACCTTTCGGCCAGCGATGAGCTGGATAACAACAACGGCTATGGCTACTTCGCGGCCCTGGACGAGCTGATCGTCACCGGCCCGACGCGGACCAACGTCAACGATTTTCGCGCCATTCTGATTCTTGAGAAGCCTGCCCAATGAGCCTGCCTAGCCCTAACGAAAAGAAACCCAACGCTGACAAGAAAGTAAAAATTCTCGCCACCCTCGGCCCGGCCGTGCACGGTGTCGATGATGTGCGGCATCTGGTCGAAGCCGGGGTCAACCTGTTCCGCCTCAACTTCAGCCATGGCGAGCACGCCGACCACGCCGAGCGCTATCAATGGGTGCGCGAAGTGGAGCGCCAGCTGAACACGCCGATCGGCATTCTTATGGACCTGCAAGGGCCGAAGCTGCGCGTGGGCCGATTCGCGGCCGGCAAGGTCAACCTGAACCGTGGCCAGGCGTTCCGCCTCGATCTGGATACCACGCCGGGTGATGAGCGCCGGGTCAACCTGCCCCACCCGGAAATCATCGAGGCGCTGGAGCCAGGCATGAGCTTGCTGCTGGACGACGGTCGCCTGCGTCTGGAAGTGACGCGCAAGCAGAACACCGGGGTCGACACCCTGGTGAGCGCGGGTGGCGAGCTGTCGGACCGCAAAGGCGTGAACGTGCCGGAAGCCGTGCTGCAACTGAGCCCGCTGACCAAAAAAGACCGCATCGACCTCGACTTCGGCCTGCAACTGGGCGTGGATTGGGTGGCCTTGTCGTTTGTGCAGCGCCCGGAAGACATCGTCGAAGCCCGCGAGCTGATTCAGGGCAAAGCTTTTCTGATGGCGAAAATTGAAAAGCCCTCGGCCGTGCAACACCTCGAAGCCATCGCCCAACTGTGCGACGCGATCATGGTGGCCCGTGGCGATCTGGGCGTGGAAGTGCCAGCCGAGAACGTGCCGCGCATTCAGAAAGACATCATCCGCACCTGCCGCCAGTTGGGTAAACCGGTGGTAGTGGCCACGCAGATGTTGGAATCGATGCGCTTCTCCCCTGCCCCGACCCGCGCCGAAGTGACCGACGTCGCCAACGCCGTGGCCGAAGGTGCCGACGCGGTCATGCTGTCGGCCGAAACCGCCTCGGGCGATTACCCGCTCGAAGCCGTGAGCATGATGAGCAAAATCATCCGCCAGGTTGAAAACGGCCCGGACTTCCAGGCCCAGCTCGACGTCAGCCGCCCGCAAGCCGACGCCACCGCCTCGGACGCCATCAGCTGCGCCATTCGCCGCATCAGCGGCATTTTGCCGGTGGCCGCGTTGGTCAACTACACCGAATCCGGCAGCTCCAGCCTGCGCGCCTCCCGCGAGCGGCCGAAAGCGCCAATCCTCAGCCTGACCCCCAACATCCAGACCGCCCGCCGTCTCTCCGTGGCGTGGGGCATTTACTCCGTGGTGAATGCGCGGCTCAGCAAGGTCGAGGAAATCACCAGCACGGCACTGGAAATCGCCCAGGCGACCAACATGGCCAAGCGTGGGGATACGGTGGTGATTACGGCGGGGATGCCGTTTGGGCAGTCGGGGACGACCAACAGTTTGAGAATTGAAACCCTTCTCTGAGCCTGACTATTCGCAAAAACGAGGGTTTCGGGGCTAGAGCCAGGCAAGGCGAGACCCTGCGCAGCAGCGCAGCGTAGTCAACTACGTGAGCAGCGCACGCAGGGTCTCAACGCCGCATGGCCGACGACCCGGAAGCCGGGCAGGAAAAGGCAAAAATCCCATCTGGTTCATGCCAGTTTGGCGTTCGTCGTGCCCTCGTCGAACGCCTTTTTTTTTAAGCCAAGGAACCCTGTAGGAGCGGCTGGGCGGCATTCCGATTAGCCGCGATGCTTTTGATTTAAAAGCATCGCGGCTAAAGCCGCTCCTACAGGGGCTGACGTAACGACCATGCCCCACTTCACCTACGGCAAAGCCCTGCTCCACGGCTGCAGCCAAATCTTTCTGCAACAGCACGCCTTCTTCGGCGCGCTGTGTTTGCTCGCGGTTGCGATCGGCGCGCCGCACTTGCTGGGCGGTGCGCTGCTCGGCGGTTTCGCTGCCACGCTGGCTGCGCGCCGTCGCGGTTATGAGCTCGCCGATATCGACGCCGGCCTCTACACCTATAACGGCGTGCTGCTGGGCTTGATGCTGTGCAACCGTTTTGCCTGGTCGGCGCTGTTGCCGTTGCTGATCATCGCCAGCGCTGGCGCTTCAAGCCTGGTGCTGAATCGGCTGATGCGCGGCAGCCGTCAACGTCAGTGGTTGCCGGCCTTTACCGCACCGTTTGTGGGGCTGAGCTGGCTGGTGCTGAGTTTGCTACCCGACACCCTGACGCCGCCGCTGCAAACCACGGTGCCGAGTGTGGTCACGCTGGACGTGCCTGGGCTTGGCGCGGCGTTGTTAAAGGCCATCGGTCAGGTGATCTTTCTGGGCGAGCCGCTGGCGGGCGCCATGGTGTTGATCGGCCTGTTTCTCGCCAGCCGGCGGGCGGCGCTGTGGGCCGTGGCCGGCTCGGCTGTGGGGCTCGGCGTGGCGCTGCAACAGGGCTGGAATACCGAACACGCGCTGAATGGGCTGTATGGCTATAACGGCGCGTTGGTCGGGATGGCGCTGAGTCAGGTGTATCGCAACCTGGCGGTGATCGTGCTGGGGATTTTGCTGGCGTTGCCGTTACAACCGGGCTTTGCGGCGTTCGCGCTGCCAGAGCTGACGGCGCCGTTTATTTTGGCCTGTTGGCTGGTGCAGGCGACGCATCGGACGTTGCAGCGTGGGGCGGAGGATTCGCGGCCCAAACGGCTTCTATAGCAGCGTTGGGCGCGGCCCTCTCCCCTAGCCCCTCTCCCGTTTACGGGCGAGGGGAATCGACCACCGATGCTCCTGATGTTCGCGTTCAAGCCCCCTCTCCCGTTTACGGGAGAGGGCTGGGGTGAGGGGCCGTCATCTGGGCGCCCACAAAAAAGCCGGCCCAAGGGCCGGCTCTTCATTGCCGCAGCAATCAGTGCGCGACGCGGCTGGTGCCGTTGACGCTCATGATGCGAACACGCTCGCCGACGCGGAAAATCTCGTTTTCCTGCACTTCCTGCACATAGGCGCGCATGCTGCCGTCGTCTTCGCGAACGGTGATTTCCACACCTTGCGCGCGGGTCAGGCCTTCTTCAGTTACCGAACCCAACAACCCACCGGCCACAGCGCCGATCACCGCCGCGACGATGCTGCCGCGACCGCCGCCGACGGTGCTACCCGCGACGCCACCCACCACCGCACCGGCACCGGCGCCAATTGGCGTTTTAGTGCCTTCGATTTTGACCGGACGCAGCGATTCAACAGTGCCCATGCGTACGGTTTGCACGGTGCGCGCTTCATCACGCGAGTAGGAGTCGCCCGTCAGACTGGACTGGCAACCGGTGAGTGCCAGGGCCGCAACCGTGAACGACGCGACTAACAATAGAGACTTACGCATAACGGTACCTCCGGGAGATGACAGGCCATTAGACAGCGCCGCTCACGGCGATGTCACGGGCGCTGCACAAGATTAGTTCCTCGGTGAGCTGAACGGCCCAAATCAGGGCGCCAAACGCTCACGCGACCACATGCCGTTGTCTAGACGATAGTTCAAACGATCATGCAAACGGCTGGCGCGGCCCTGCCAAAACTCGATGCGCTCTGGCACCAGACGATAACCGCCCCAGTGCGGCGGGCAGGTAGGCGCGGAATCAAGAAAACGCCGTTCGGTTTCGGCCAGCAGCGCTTCCAATTCGCCACGGTCTTCAATCACCCGGCTTTGCGGCGAGGCCCATGCGCCCAGGCGACTGCCCAGCGGACGGACTTGGAAGTAGGCATCGGATTCTTCGGCGCTGACTTTTTCCACCCGCCCCTCAATGCGCACCTGACGCTCAAGGGTCGGCCAGAAAAAGGTCATGGCGGCGAACGGACGCGCCGCCAGTTGCTTGCCCTTGGCGCTTTCGTAGTTGGTGAAAAAGGTAAAACCCTGCTCATCGACGCTTTTAAGCAGCAGCACCCGGCAATGCGGGCGGCCGTCGGCGTCGACGGTGGCCAGGGTCATGGCGTTGGCTTCCACCGGCAGTTGCTCGGTGCTGCGCGCATCGGCGAACCATTGCTGGAACAACGCCACAGGCTCGGCCGGGGCTTGCGCCTCGGTGAGCCCGTCGCGGGTGTAGTCACGGCGCATATCGGCCAAATTAGCGGTCATCACGCGGCTCCTTGAGTGTTAACAAGCGGCGGACACAGACCACCCAGCTCAGTTCTTCGCCTCAGCGGCCTTGTCCGGACTGGCAGCCTGCCCTGGATTATTTTGCGCCACTTTGACCGAGGTCGGCTTCGCCGCACTTGGCTTGTCAGCGGCCTTGGCAGCCGGTTTGGCGGCCGGTTTCTTGGCGGCAACGGCGGGCTTGGCAGCGGGTTTCTTCGCAGCCGGTTTGGCAGCAGCTTTGGCGGCTGGCTTAGCGGCGGTTTTACCCTTGGCTTTGGCTGGCGCCACGGCCGGGATCGGGTCGTTTTTCACCAGGGTTTGCGCAGCCGGAACCGGGTCTGGCTGGTTGTACTTGGCCAGCAGCGCACTCATGGTGTCCTGCGGCGTCAGCATGATTTCCACGCGGCGGTTCAGGGCGCGGCCTTCCGGGCTGTCGTTGGCAGCACGCGGCAGAACAGAGCCAAAACCGCGCACCATCAGGCGATCATTTTTCAAACCGCTGAGGCGGAAGATGGCGGTGACGGCGCGAGCGCGGTCCAGGCTCAGCTCGCGGTTACGCGCTTCTTCGCCCGACGGATCGGCGTGGCCAAGAATCAGCACGGCGACTTGCTTGTCGTTTTCCACCAGCTTGGCAACGCGGCTGATTGGCCCCAGCGTAACGGGCATCAGCATGCTTGGGCGGTCTGGGTTGAACGAGGAATCCACCGGCGCTGAAACCACCAGCAGGTTTTCGCGACGCTCCAACTGGAACTTGCTGCCCTCAAGCGCGGTGCGCAGGCGCGGCTCGTATTGGTCCATCCAGGCCTGGGTGATTTTCGGGTCGGGCATGACCACGGCATCGGCTTTTTTGACTTTGTCGTCATCGCCGAACGGCCACCACCAATGACCGCCCGAGGCAGGCTTTTCAGCGGTAGCTACGGTGGCGTTGGCAGAAGGGGACGGTTTGTCGGCGTTTTCAGGGGAAGAAGCACAACCAGCGAGAGCGGCGCACAGCGCCAGAGCAGCAGCAGACTTGGTAGGAAACATTGGAACCTCAAAAAACACAAAAAAATAAACTCAAGAACCGCACAGCCCACGCTTTCTGCTTTGGAGAGCGCTATGGCCGGACTGGCTCGCGTAGCTGGCTGTTTCTAGCGGACAGCCATGGCAACGGTGCAGCGGCAAAGGTGATCACAATTGACGAGCCCACTCCTCCCTGACAGGGCACGCCCCCACTGTAAGCAGCTTCGTTTAACAGCCTGTGCAACGGGGTAAAACTACAAGCACTCACCCAGCGTGCGCGCCAACTTCTGCGCCCGTGGGTCCATCAAGACGTAAGGCCCGAGGGAATTGGTGACGAAGCCGAAAGCAACCTTACACGCAGGATCGGCAAAGCCGATAGAACCTCCCGCGCCGGGATGACCAAAGGCACGTGGGCCCAGGCCGTAGGTGGCGTTCGGCACATCCGGTTGGTCGAGCATGCAGCCCAGGCCGAAGCGCGTTTGCGTGAGCAGGGTTTTGTCCTCGCCCACGCTGTGTTCGCGGGTCAGTTCGGCGAGCAATTCGCTGTCGAGCAAGCGGCCATCGAGCAAACCGCTGTAGAAGCCGGCCAGGCTGCGGGCGTTGCCGTGACCGTTGGCGGCCGGCTGTTGCATGCGGCGCCATTCCGGCTTGTTGGTGCTGGTCATGATCGACGGTGGATTGGCAAACGCGCGCGTGGTCATGGACGCCGGCTCGCTCATCATGGTTTTCAGCAAGCGCTGCGCCGAGGCGTCGCCAACGTTGCCCTTGGCGCGGGAAATTTCCGCAACGCGGTAGAACTCCTCATCGGCCAGGCCGACGTGGAAGTCCAGGCCAAGCGGCTTGGCGATGCGGGCGACAATCGAGTCCCCCGGCCCTTTTCCTTCCACCCGACGCAACAGTTCGCCCACCAGCCAACCGTAGGTAATGGCGGCGTAGCCGTGGCCTTCGCCCGGCGTCCACCAGGGCGCTTCAGCGGCCAGGGCAGCGGTCATGGTGTCCCATTCATACAGCGCTTGCGCAGGCAGCATCTCGCGCACCGCCGGCAAGCCGGCGCGGTGGCTGAGCAGTTGGCGCAAGGTGATGTGTTCTTTGCCGGCGGCAGCAAACTCAGGCCACACCGTGGCCACGGGGGCGTCGAGCGAAAGCTTGCCCTCGCCCACTAGCTGCAGCGCGGCAACGGCGGTAAAGGTTTTGGTGCAGGAAAACAGGTTGGCGATGGTGTCGGTGTTCCAGGCTTGCTCGCCGGCTTTGTCGGCGGTACCGCACCAGATGTCGATCACGGTTTCGCCGTCGATCTGAATACACAGGGCGCCACCGCGCTCCTGCGGGTCGGTGAACAGCGCCGCGAAGGCGTCTTTCACCTGTTCAAACTTGATATCGAAATAGCCTTGAACTTGCTGCACGTTCAACTCCTCAGGCAGACGCAACGGGAAAGGCGTTCGCACCGCTCAGTGTGCAAACGCCCGCCCATGCAGGAAACCATCCGAAAATCGGGCTATGCCTCAGCCTTGACCAGCAGCGCCAGCCGGGCTGGCTTTGCCGTCCTCCGCCTTGCCGTTGCCCACGCCTTTACCGTCGCTGGCTTTGGCGCCGCCCTCAGGTTTGGCGGGAACCGGCGCGGCGGGTTCGGCTGGCGCGGCCACGGCTACCGGTTTCAGCACGCCCTTGAGCGCTTCGATGTTGGCTTTGCGAACAGCTTTAACGAAGCCCTCAAACGGCCGGTCGGTGATTGCCACCAGACCGAAGTGGCCGTTTTCGCCGTCCAGCAGGCGGCCGGTAACCGGTTGGTCGAGGTATTGGAACAGGTGGGTGCCGACAATCATCGGTTCCTTCACGGCTTCCTCAACGAAATGGGCGTAGGCCGGGCCGCGCTGCTCTTCGTTGTACACCTCGCTGACGCCACCCCAGAACGGGCCACGGTCGCGCGAACCGAAGTGGAACTCGGTGACCAGAATCGGTTTATCCAAGGCTTTGAGCGCGGCGAAGTCGTACCCGTGCTGCGGCACCTGGGTGTAGAAGTTGAAGCTCAGCACGTCGCAATACTGCGCGCACGCGGCGACGGCTTCCGGGTTGCTGGCGGCGAAACGACCGCCCAGCAGCAGGTGGTTCGGCGCATGCCAGTTCAAGGCATCGTCGATGGTCTTGAAGTAGGTGTCGGCGAACAGGCGCTGGAACTGCTGCATGTCCTGCTCGATCGCCGGGTGCTCCGGATTCGGACGTGGCGCCTGGAAACCTGGGTCTTCCATCAATTCCCACGCCGGCAGTTCGATACCCCACGCTTTCGAGAGGCCGTCCTGGTTGCGGTACTTGTCGCGCAGCATTTTCAGGAACGCGCGCTTGGCCGGCACGTCGGTGGTCAGGTTCAGGGTGCCGTAGGCCAGGGCGTAGCGGGCGTTCGGGTCGTTGGCCGGGCCGGCCCAGGCCAGTTCGTTGTCGGCAAAGAAACCGATTAGCCACGGATCATCACGATGGTCACGGGTGGCGATGGCCACCGCGCGCTCGGCCGCCATGGCGAAGCGTGGGTCGAACGGGTCAGGCATGCCGCCCCACCAATCCACGCCGGTGCTGATGGTTTTGTAATCGCCGCTGATCGACAGCGGCAAGGTGTACGGCATGCGCTTGGCAGCCGCCAGCGATGGATCGCTCCAGTTGCCGACGGTGTTGAAGCCCCACGCTTGCAGGCGGTCCAGGGTGTTCTGGGTCCAGCGCGCGGTGTCGAAGCTTTTGGTCACGCATATTTCTTCGGCCACCGCAGGCGCTGCGGGCGGCGCAACCACCGGCGGAGCCACTGGCGCTACGGCGGCGGTTTCGGCGGTATTGGTGGTATTCGCCGCGTTCGCTTCAACGTCGGCAGGCACTTCGCTTTCTTCGTCGTTCACCACTTGCGCGGTGCTCTTGTCGGCAAGCTCGGCGCATTTCTGCTGCGGCCAGGTACGTTGCAGGTTGGCGCGGTAGAAATCGAACCAACGGCCCTGGTCGAAATTGCGACCTTTGGCGGCGCCGGTGTCAGCACGGCTGCTGCTGCCGCCGTAGTAAGCGGCCAGCGGATCGCCCTCTTTGGGCAGGTCGGTGAACATGCTTTCGCGACCTTCGACATACGTCGCGCTGTTGCCGGCGCTGACGGTATTCACGCCGAGCGAATAGAACGGGTGGCCTTCGGGCGTGACCATAAACCAGCGGCCATCGCGTTTTTCCGTGCGGAAGAAGCCCGACGCTTCAAAGGTCGGCCCGCCGAGCAAGCCGCCGTACTGGTCGGTTTCGCCGCGTTTTTCCAGCCAGCTTTTCAGCTGCGCGGTTTCTTTGGCCGCCGCGGCTTTGAGCTGCTCGTCACTGCCGACTTTTTCCGGCCACTGGCCACGGGTGTATTGGCCATAGGCGTCGACGATGCCGGTGTACAACTGCTTGGCGGTTTCGTCGCCTTCGCGTACGCCGAAGCGGCCGAGCAGAATGCTTTGCGGCACGTCCGGACGGCTCATATAAATGCCCACGGCGGTGACCTTGCTCAGGTCCAGATCACCTTCAACGGTGTCGGCCAGAATCACCCGCTGGCCGTCCACGGTCCACGGCATCGCTGGCGCAGCCCGCATGCCTTGGCTACGCGGCGAGGTGGCGTGCAACGGAATCAACAGGTTCTGCGCCGGGCCGGCTGGCAGGGCAACGCGGCTGGTGAGCACCTTGCCGTCGCTGCTTTCCATGCGGATGTCGAGGGTCAGCGCCCAATCCATGGCGTTCTGAATCCGCAGGGTCATGACATTGGCTTCGGACCAATCCCACACGCCGCTTTGCGGAGTCAGGCGCAGATTGGGGTTGTCGGCGGGATTGAACGTCACCCGCCGCATCGGCTCGCTTTCGGCCGCCAGTTCAGCGGTCAGCGAGGGCAAGTTGGCGTTCTGGGTCTGCACCTGCACCACATCGGCGGGGCTGACGAAATTGAATAGCGTCTGTTGCTCGGCGGCCAGCGCCAGCGGGGGCGCGGTAACCATCAAGGCGAAAATACCGGGCAGTGAACGGCGGATCATGTGACGGGCTCTCCTGAACAACCAGCCAATAGACAGCGGACTTTAGAATTGATGCTGTCTTATGAAATTTCTCGGCGAAACGGTGGCAAGGCGTTAAGAATCGCCTTGCCATAGCGTTGAGTTACAACGCGTCGATCCAAAAGCGTAATAGTGCCGCGATCCGCCTCGGTGCGCAGTAGACGACCGCACGCTTGCACCAAACGCAGTGAAGCATCGGGCACGGCAATTTCCATAAACGGGTTACCGCCGCGGGCTTCGATCCACTCGGCGAGTGCGGCTTCCACCGGGTCATCGGGCACGGCGAAGGGAATTTTGGCGATCACCACGTGCTCGCAATAGGCCCCGGGCAAGTCGACTCCTTCAGCAAAACTGGCCAGCCCGAACAACACGCTGGCTTCGCCGTCGTCGACACGCGCTTTGTGCTTGTTCAGGGTTTCTTGCTTGGACAGGTTGCCCTGAATGAACACGCGCTTGCGCCAGTCGCGGTCCAGGCCGTCGAACACGTCCTGCATCTGTTTGCGTGACGAGAACAGCACCAGCGTGCCGCGCGACCCTTCGACCAAGCCCGGCAGCTCGCGGATGATCGCCGCCGTGTGGGCAGCGGCATCGCGCGGATCGGCCTTCAAATCGGGCACGCGCAACACACCGGCATCGGCGTGCTGGAACGGGCTCGGCACCACCGCCGTCACCGCCGCTTTCGGCAGGCCGGCACGCATACGAAAACGGTCGAAGGTGCCCAGCGCCGTCAGCGTCGCGGAAGTCACCAGCGCGCCGTAAGCGACGTTCCACAAATTGCGCCGCAGGGTTTCAGCGGCCAGGATCGGGCTGGCGTTTACTTCGATGTCGAACATCGCGCCGCCTTCGGCCAGGGTCAGCCAACGCGCCATGGGCGGGCTGTTCTCCGGGTCTTCGGCGGTAAAGGCCAGCCACAATTCCCAGTTGCCCTGGGCGCGGGCCAGCAGGCTGCCAAACAGCGGATACCACTCTTCGGCCTGATGACTGGCGATGCCGATGGACGCTTCGCCGTCCATGGACTTTTTCAGCAACTCGGTGAGGCCGGTAAACAGGTCGGTCAGGCGCGAGAAGCCTTTCTTCAGCTCCACGCCCATCTCAGTCAAATGCTCCGGCACCACGCCGCCTTCAAAGCGGTGACGCGGACGCTCGCGGCCTTCCATGTCTTCGCCGGCCTTGAAGTCGGCCAATTGTTCGCAGGCGTTGAACATGAATTGCTGCTGGGTGCGAATCTCGCGGGCCAGAATCGGCACCTGCTCGATCAGGCGACCGAGGTCACCCGGCAGCGGGTTTTGCGCCAGCAGCTTGGTCAGATTCTTCGCCGTCAGCTCCAGCCAATCTGCCGTGGAACGCAGACGGGTGTAATGGGCGAAGTGGCCGATGGCTTTGTCGGGCAGGTGATGGCCTTCGTCGAAGACGTACAGCGTGTCGCGAGGATCAGGCAGCACGGCGCCGCCGCCGAGGGCCAGGTCGGCCAGGACCATGTCGTGGTTGGTGACGATAACGTCGACTTTGCCCATGCCCTCGCGAGCCTTGTAGAAGGCGCACGTCTGAAAGTTCGGACAATGGCGATTCGTGCATTGGCTGTGATCGGTGGTCAGGCGCGCCCAGTCGGCGTCTTCCAATGCCTCGGACCAGCTGTCGCGATCGCCGTCCCATTTGTTGCCGGCGAGCTTTTCGACCATTTGCGTGTAGAGCTTCTGGTTGCCCTGGTCGACCTCGATCTTGAAGCCTTCTTCGGCAAACAACGCGGCGGTGGCGTTTTGCGACTCGCCTTCCTGCATCAGGATGTCGAGCTTGGACAGACACAGGTAGCGGCCCCGGCCCTTGGCCAAGGCAAAGGTGAAACTGAGGCCGCTGTTGCGCATCACCTCGGGCAGATCTTTGAACACGATCTGCTCTTGCAAGGCAACGGTCGCGGTGGCGATGACCAGGCGTTTGCCGGCGGCTTTGGCCAGGGGAATGGTGGCCAGGCTGTAGGCCACAGTTTTACCCGTACCGGTGCCCGCCTCGACCGCCACCACGGCGGCGTCGCTGCTGCGCCGGCCTTCGTCGTCAACCTTGATGGTGCCTAATACCTTGGCGATCTCGGCGATCATCAAACGCTGGCCGTAGCGAGGCTTGAGCCCTTTGGCTTCGAGAAAGCGGGAGTAGGCGCCCTGGATCTGGGACTTGATTTCAGTACTGAGCAATGGCGGGTTCTGCGAGATAAGCGAGCTGGATAAATTTTCAGTGGTCAAACTGGCGGGCTATGATAGCGCGCGTTTTGCCAACCGCCGACCGGAGATTGTGAATGACTGTTTATGCCCTGCTCTACGCCCTGCATGTTCTGGCTGCCGTTGTTTGGGTAGGCGGCATGTTCTTCGCCTGGATGGTGCTGCGCCCGGCCGCCGTCAGCGCACTGGAAGCTCCGGCGCGGCTGCGCTTGTGGAGCGCGGTGTTTCCCCGTTTCTTTCTATTCGTCTGGCTGTGCGTGTTGCTATTACCGATCAGCGGCGTGGGCATGCTACAGCTGCATTTTGGCGGTTTTGAGACGGCGCCTAAATACGTGCAGGTGATGATGGGCTTGTACCTGGCGATGCTGGCGTTGTTTATCCGCGTGCAGGCGCTGCAGCTTCCGGCGCTCAAGCGCGCGGTGGCCGCTGAAGACTGGCCGGCCGGTGGCGAGGTGCTCGGCAAGATCCGGCGGTTGGTGGGGTTGAACTTGTTGATCGGGATTGTGGTGGTGACGGTGGCGGCTACGCGGGCGAGCTTTTAAAAGCATCGCGGCTAATCGGAATGCCGCCCAGCCGCTTCCAAAGGTTCTAGCGGCTTTAGCCGCGATGGGTTTTCGCGATGGGTTTTACTGGATACGAATCAGACTGAAACTACCCGCTGGCCCATCGCTGCCCGGCTGGCCCGGCTGGCCTGGGCGACCTGGTTCTGCGCCATCGGCGCGATACACCAGGCAGCCTTTCGACGCCCCGCCCTTGCCGCCTTTGCCTGCTTCGCCCGCCGCGCCGCCCAGGCCACCGTCAACCTTCACGGTCACTGCGCTTTCGGCAAAGCTGGCCGGCACTTCCAGGCGCACCTGGCCGCCGGGTGCGCCGGCCAGGCCATCGCCGCCGTTCTGGCCGTCGTAACCGCGCCCGGCCTGGCCCCACATGCAACCGCCCCGCTTGCCGTCGGCGCCTTCCAGGCCTTGATAACCCGGCCTACCGATGCCGCCGCGCACGTCGATGGTCAGCGCACCAATGGTGGCCTGTTCCAGGCGAATGGTCAGGTTGCGGCCTGGCGTGGCGGGTTTTTCAAAACTGCCGCTGGCGCCTCGGCCGCTGATGTGGCTGCCGGTTTCCAGCTCGGCATGTCGCGCTTCCAGGCGAAACGATTCAGCGCTTGGGGCAACCGAGATGTGCGCATCGCGGCCCATGTGCAGGTGGCCAACACGAATTTCGCTAACGGTGGGTGGCACGAACAAGGTGGCCGACTCGGCGATGTCGAGTCGGTCGAGAGCCAAAATGCTGGTGGCGGTCGGCAAACGCAGCAGGGAGTGGGGCGCAACGTTTACTTCCACGTCGGCCTGGGCCAAGGCGCTGAGTAAAACCAGGGGCAGTACGCTGACGGCGAGAAGACGCTTATGCATGTTCCACCTCCGCTTTGCCCGGTTCTTCAATAGCCGGAACAGCCACGGGCTCCGGCTGTTCGAGCGCGGCGGCCGGTTCCGGATGAGCGACGCCGTAGAGGTGAAAGATGCCAAACAGCAGCACCTGGATACGGTGCGAGGTGAGGTTGTCGAGGCCACGCAAGCGATTGCCAAAGATGGCCAGCTCTACTACGTGCGCCAGTAGCACCACGCCGCCGAGCACATTGAGCAAGACGTCCATAGGTTTGTTCAGCGGGCTCACAAGGTTGGCCAGCACCAGCAACCAAAATACCGCCACTGCGGTCTTGCCCACCTGCAAAAACACCTTCATTGCACCGTCCCCTTGTTATTTTTTCTCGTCGCGCACCTTAACCGCATGCGGGCGACTGACACTAGCGTACCGATGAAAAACCGGCGCAAAAAAACGGAGGCACCAGGCCTCCGTTTTTTACTTCTCGGTGCACGCAACGGCCTTAGCGGCTGACGTGCAACTCCACGCGGCGGTTCTGTGCGCGGCCTTCGTCACTTGCGTTATCCGCCACCGGCTGGCTTTCGCCGTAGCCGACAATCGACAGTTTCTGCGCCGGTATACCTTGCGCCGTCAGGAAGTTGGCCACGCTTTGTGCGCGCCGTTCCGACAGGCTTTGGTTGTACGCATCGCTGCCTTTGCTGTCGGTATGGCCGGCCACCTGCACACTCACCAGGTTGGCACCCGTTAGGCGCTTGCTGATTTCCATCAGGGAGTGTTTCGCGCTTTCGCTCAGCTCGGCCGAGTCGAAGGCAAACAGCACGTCACCGGCGTCGCTCAGTACGATGGTTTCGTTCTTGGCGGGCTCGGGGGCTGGTTCTGGTGGCGGTGCCGGGGTTGCCGCGGGGTATTGCGGCAGTGGGCAGCCACTATTGTTTACCGGGGTGTTGGCGGGGGTGTCGGCGCAGACGTCGCGACGGTCATGTACGCCGTCTGAATCGTCGTCTCCATCCAAGGCATAGCAAATCAAACCAAACACGGTGCAAATGGGCCAATTTCCCTGGTTAAGCGGGGCGTCTCCGTTACTTGAAGTCGACGAGCAACCAGACAGAACACTGCTGACCAAGAGAAGAAGGGGTACCGTGACCCGAAAGGATAGGGTTGGCATTTTTTTTAGTCTCCTGAGTCGCCGGCGGGTGCCGGCTCCAGAAGTAAAGACCAGCCCCGCGCAATAGGGTTGGCATTATTTATTGCGCCATTGCCGTTTGGCCTGTTCTGACCTGAACAATGCCTTGGATAAGGTGAACGTCCGCCTACCGTGCCCTGCAGGGCAGGACACGGTAGCGACGGGTTTAGCGGTGAATCTTGATTTCCACGCGACGGTTCAACTGACGGCCCGCGTCGGTTTTGTTGTCCGCTACGGGCATGCTTTCACCGGCGCCTACTACGTCTACGACGTTGTTAGGCGACACGCCATTGGCCACCAGATAATCCGCCACCGATTGCGCGCGGCGCTCGGAAAGTTTCTGGTTGTAGGCATCCGAACCGACACTGTCGGTGTGCCCGCTGACGGTCAGCTTGGCGTTCGGGGCTTCGCTTTTCAGGCGCGTGGCGATGGTGTCGAGTTTGGTTTTGTCGGTGGCGGTGAGCTTGGCCGAGTCGAACTCGAACAGCACATCGCGCACTACGATCACTTCGTCTTCAACCACTACCACTTTCTCAACTACTTCCTCGACGACCGCTGGCGGTGGGCAGCCATTGGCATCCACTCGCGTGTTCGGCGGCGTGCCTGGGCACTTGTCGCGGCTGTCTGGGACGCCGTCGCCGTCTTCATCGCCGTCGCCATGGCTCCAGCAATAACCGGCGGCCAACGCCGCACCACCTAACGCGCCCCAGCCTGCCCAGGACGAACTTTCAATGGCGCCCAACGCGGCTCCACCTACACCACCAACCGCTGCACAGGTTGGCCAATCGGTTTTCTGTAAACCGGCACAGCCGGTCAGCAACGTACTCAACAGAATCAGGGGTACTGCAGTCCGTTTAATGCTCATATGCACAGTCTCCTCATGGGATCGGCGTAAACCGACACTCAGGGAGTAAAGACGGCACTTTTAGAATTCGCCAGCACTAGGCCATATCGCTGCAGCAAGCTAGGCTTGTCGCTCATGTTCGAGGATTTTCGATGACTGAAAGCTTTTCTGCGCGCACCCCGCAACAGGCTGTTGCCGCCCTGCTGGACCGCTACGCGCCAGCCCGTTTGCTGGTAGTCGGTGCCAACGATTTTCCCGCCGTGCAAGCGTTCCAACAGGCCCACCCTGACAGCGTGTGCGCGTTCGCCCCGGCGGGCCCGCTGCCTGCCGAATTGGCCGCGCAACGCTTCGACCTGGCGTTGATTGCCGACTGCCTGGAACACCTGCCCAAACGCACCGGCCTGGAACTGCTGGGCGGCATTCGCAATCTCAATGCCAGTCGCCTGGCCGTTTTGGTCGACCTGCCCGCTTGCGGGTTGCACGACACCGATCTGTTCGCGCTGGCCCTGCAAGCCAGCGAACGCTTCCAGCGCGACGCCCAGATTCTCACCCTGTTCACCTACGACTTGCGTGAGTACAAACAGGTGCCGGACTGGCTCAACGCGAAGTTTTGGGCCAATCCGGAAAATTTTGGAAAGTACTGGTGGTAGCGTTCATGCCTGCTTCGCCAACAACACAAGCCCCCGACACCGCCTGCCCCTGCGGCAGCGGCAATTTGCTCAGTGCCTGCTGCGGCCATTACCACGACGGCACGCCAGCACCGAGCGCCGAAACCCTCATGCGCTCGCGCTACAGCGCCTATGTGCTGGGCCGCATCGACTACCTCAAAAGCACCACCCTGCCCGCCCAACAGGCCGCGCTCGACACCGAAGCCATGCACGTGTGGAGCGCGCAAAGCACCTGGTTGGGCTTGGAAGTGGAAAGTGCCGAAGTGCACGGTGGCAAACCCGAGCACGCCTTTGTCACCTTCACCGCGCGCTGGCACGACGGCGCTGGCGAACATGCGCACCGGGAACGATCAGGGTTCGTGCAGAACGACGGCCGTTGGTACTTCATCGACAGCACGGTGCCGTTGAAGGCGACGCGCAATGATCCGTGTCCGTGTGGCGGTGGCTTGAAGTTCAAGAAGTGTTGCGCGGGTTTTGTTTGAACAGATGCAGGTAACGATCAACCCATCGAGGCTGAAGCCTCTCCCACAGGGGCGACGATTTCATGTGGGAGAGGCTTCAGCCTCGATGCTTTTATTCCTGCAACTTCAAATGCGATATATCTGGCGGCGGCCCGGCCGGGGCGGTTTTCGCCTGGCCCATATCGCTGCCCGCTGGCGCCAGGCTGAATTGGCTGAGGTCTACTTTCGGCGCCACCGGTTCTGGCTTCTGATCTTGTAAATCGACACCGACGGGCGCGATGCCGAAGTCGGGTGCCTCCACGTCGCTGAACGCGGCCATGTATTCGTCACGCGGGGCGACGACTAAAGGTTTCGGCGTGCCCGTGCTGCTGGCGGCGGCGACCGGTGCGGGCGCTGGCGCTGGCGCTGGCGGCTCATAGGGCGGCGGCGGCGCCATTTCCACTTCTTCGATTTCGACGTCCATGTTGCAGACCTCGACCACCGCACCAGCACGCTCGATGGTAGCCCGGTATTTTTCTGCGGCGGCTTCGTCGAGGTTGTTCTTGATCACCAGGCGGCGCCCGGAAAACAGCAAGGCAATGCGCTGGGCATCGGCCTGGAACAGCTTGGCCATATTGGCTTTCACCAGGTCCAACTGGGCGCCTGGCACCAGTTGTCCAGAGAAAGCAATCTCGTAGCGGCTCATCGTCACACTCCTTTCCGAGGCGGCCTGTCCGAGGCGGGTCCGCGTTTCACACGCGATCAAGTATGGCGTAGATTTTTTTATATAAACAACACGTTGCCCGGAACCTGCGGCTTGCGACACACTCGGGCAACTAGGGAGTTCGCCATGCGGCAGCGCGCCATCCGCAGCACACACATCGCCATCATTTTTTTGCTTAGCCTGGCTTCGGGCTTGGGCGGCTGCTCGTGGTTCGCCGGCGACCTGCAAGACCCCACGGTACAGCTGCAAAAAGTCGATGTGATCAAAGCCAAACTGGTTGAGCAGGAATTTCTGCTGCACTTGCGCCTCGACAATCCCAACGACCGCGACCTGCCCATTCGTGGCATGACCTTCAGCCTGTACCTCAACGACATCAAACTGGCCGACGGCGAGTCTGACGTGTGGGCCACCGTGCCGGCCAACGGCCACCGGCGCATCAAGATTCCGCTGCGCACCAACCTCTGGCGCAACCTCAAGCCCATCGCAAAAATGCTGGAAAAACACGACCAGCCGATCCGCTACCGCTTCTACGGCGTGGCCGAAACCGGCGTGTTGTTCGGCGCGAGCGTGCACCTGGAACGAAATGGCGAGATAATTCCCGGCGATTTTATTCCGGAGTAAGCCTGCAATGAGCCAAGAACCTCACGTCCACGGTCCTGACTGCAACCACGATCATGATCACGACCATCATCACCACGACCACGGCCACGTGCATGGCCCGGACTGCAACCATGGGCACCAGGAGCCGGTGCGCAATGCGTTGAAGGATGTGGGTCGTAATGATCCGTGCCCGTGCGGGAGCACGAAAAAATTCAAAAAGTGCCACGGGGTGTAAGTAACCGATCGGCTGCGCGTCGGCCTGGCTGCGTTAAAAAAACGTTTTAAATGCTCATGGGCTCCAGCCCACTGCGCTTCAAAACGTTTTTTTGCCTTGCCAGACCTAGCTCGCTCGATCTTGAGCTTCGGTCCCTGTTGAAGATCAAGGGCAGGGGAAATGATTTTGTAGGAGCGGCTTCAGCCGCGATCCCCTGCAAACGCAAAACACAGCCGCTGCGCTGTGTGCTGAACCTTCCCCGCTTCCCTTCAGTCAGTTAACTACACGTCTTAACGGAGCTTTCCGATGATCGATCTGTATTACTGGACCACGCCCAACGGCCACAAGATTTCGCTGTTTTTGGAAGAGGCCGGGCTGCCTTATAAGGTGCATCCGATCAACATCGGGAAGAACGAGCAGTTCGCGCCGGACTTTTTGAAAATTTCCCCCAACAACCGCATTCCCGCCATCGTCGATGACGAACCCGCTGACGGCGGTGAGCCGCTGTCGGTTTTTGAGTCGGGGGCGATTTTGTTGTACCTGGCCGAGAAAACCGGCGCGTTTATTCCCGCCGATTTGCGCGGGCGTCAGGAGTGCCTGCAGTGGGTGTTCTGGCAAATGGGCGGCCTGGGGCCGATGGCTGGGCAAAATCATCACTTCAATATGTTCGCGCCGGAAAAAATCCCCTACGCGATGAAACGCTATGTGGATGAAACCGCGCGGCTGTATGGCGTGCTGAACAAGCAGTTGGAAGGCCGTACCTTTATTTGCGGCGACGCGTACACCATTGCCGACATGATCAGCTACCCGTGGATCGTGCCCCATGAGCGCCAGCAGCAGAACCTCGACGACTTCCCCAATCTGCAACGCTGGTTCAACGCCATCAAGGCGCGGCCGGCAACCGTGCGGGCCTATGCCCTGGCCGAACGCATCAACCCGCAGCCGAAAAAATAACGCCCGCCCAACGCCCGTGGTCGCTTGCGCGGCGGCGGGCGCCTCACTAACGTAGCGCCTGCCGTTTTTTATTGATTCTTGCAGGAGCTTCACACCATGGCGTCGCCATTCTTCACGCGTCTCACAGCTGCCGCCGCCCTGGTGGGCGCCGTGAGTCTCAGCGGGTGTCAGAGTTGGCTCGACAGCCACTACGCCGACAGCCTGCCGCCCACCACCGGCATCCAGCCGGTTAAAGGGTTGGCGCAAAGCGTGTCGATCCGGCGCAACGCCATGGGCATGCCGCTGATTGAAACCACCACCTTCCACGACGCCCTCTTCGCCCTCGGCTATGTGCACGCCGGGGATCGTCTGAGCCAGATGGTGGGCATGCGGCTGATGGCCGAAGGACGTTTGTCGGAAATGGTCGGACCGGGCGCGCTGGAAATCGACCGCTTCATGCGCGCGGTGAACCTCAAGCAAAGCGCGGAGGTGCTGTACAAAAACGCCTCGCCGCGCATGAAGAAGTTCTTCGAGGTCTACGCCCGCGGCGTCAACGCGTACCTGTACCGCTACCAGAACAAACTGCCAATGGACTTGGCCGAGTCCGGGGTGAAACCGGCGTATTGGAAGCCGGAAGATTCGGCGCTGATTTTCTGCCTGATGAACTTCGGCTTGTCGGTAAACCTGCAGGAAGAAATCGCCTCCCTGGCGCTGGCGCAGAAAGTCGGCAGCGACAAGCTCGCCTGGCTGACGCCCACCTACCCCGACGAACCGCTGCCGTTCGAGGAAGCCGACAAGCTCAAGGGCTTGGTGCTCAGCGGGCAGATTCAGGGCTTGGGCGCGCTCGGCAAGGTAACCGAACAAATTGCCGGGCTGGATATGCTCGGCGTTGCCGCGTCCAACAACTGGGCCATCGCGCCGCAGCGCAGCCGAGGCGGCAAGAGCCTGTTGGCCAATGACACCCACCTGCCGATTTCCATGCCCTCGGCGTGGAACTACGTGCAAATCCGCTCGCCGAAATTCCAGGCCGCTGGCGTCTCGATTGCCGGTGTACCCGCCGTGGTCGCTGGCTTCAACGGCAAGCTGGCGTGGGGCATGACCATGGTCATGGGCGACAACCAGGACCTGTTCCTGGAGAAGATCAAACGCCAGGGCAGCCAGGTGCTGTACGAGGCCGACGGCAAGTGGGTGGCCGCCAAGGTGCGCCAGGAAACCTTCTTTATCAAAGGCCAGCGCCCGGTGCGCGAAGCCATTTATGAAACCCGCCACGGCCCGCTGCTCAACAGCGTGCTAGGCGAGCGCAAACATATGTTGCAGCCACTGCAAATCAGCAGCGGTTACGGCCTGGCGCTGCAAAGCGCATCGCTTGATGGCGACAAAACCCTGGATGCGTTCTTCAACCTGTCGCGCGCGCAGTCGGTGGACCAAGCCTTCGACGCCACGCGTGAGATTCGCGCCATCCCGCTGAACTTGGTGTTTGCCGACGCGCAGCATATTGGCTGGCAAGTCACCGGCCGTTACCCCAACCGCCGTGCCGGTGTGGGCCTGCTGCCCTCGCCTGGCTGGAATGGTCAGTACGACTGGGACGGGTATGCCGACCCGATGCTGCACCCCTACGATCAGGACCCCGCGCAAGGCTGGCTGGGCACCGCCAACCAACGCACCATTCCCCGTGGCTACGGCATGCAGTTGTCCAATTCCTGGTACTACCCGGAACGTGGCGAGCGCATCGCCCAGTTGGCCGGCAGCGGCAAGCACGACGCGAAAAGCATGATCGCCATGCAGTACGACCAAACCTCGCCGTTCGTGGCCAAGCTGCAAGGCATGTTCGAAGCGCCGGGCATGGCCCAGCCACTGAAAAAAGCCATCGACGCCCTGCCCGCTGCCGACCGCGCCAAAGCCCGTGAAGCCTATAGTCGCCTGATGGCGTTCGACGGCAACTTGCGCGCGACCTCGGCGGACGCAGCGCTGTACGAAGCGTTCCTGCAAGAAAGCATGCGCCAGACTTTTCTCGACGAGCTCGGCCCGGACACGAACGCTGCCTGGAAGGCGCTGGTCGATACCACCGACCTCTCCTACTCCGCCCCCGCCGACCATTTGCTCGGCCGCGAAGACAGCCCGTTCTGGGACGACGTGAAGACGCCGCAAAAAGAAGACAAACCCACCATCCTCGCGCGCAGCTTGGCGGCGGCCGTCACCCTGTGTGAAAGCAAACTGGGCGCCGACCGCGCGGCCTGGCAGTGGGGCAAGCTGCACAGCTACACCTTCGCCACCGACTCCACGCAAATGGCCAAGTACATGAGCGGCAGCGACGCCACCGGGGTGAATGCCATCAAGGGTTATCTGGACCGTGGTCCGTACGCGGCTGGCGGCGACCACACCACCCTGAACGCGGCGGCGTACCACTGGGGCAAAGACTTCGATACCTGGCTGATTCCGGCCATGCGCATCGTCGTCGACTTCTCCCAGCCGGAGCCGATGATGGGCCTTAACAGCACCGGGCAATCGGGCAATCCCGCCAGCCCGCACTATGCCGATGGCATCGACGCGTGGCTGAAGGGCCGCTACATGACCTTCCCGTTCCAGTCGCAGAATCTGGACAAGGTGTACGGCACCAAACGGCTGATGCTTACGCCGGGCAAGTGAAGAACTTTCGTCGGGGCTGGCGGAACTATTCGTACAGCCGCTGACTCAGAGAAAGTGGACTTACTCCATAGATCTTTTTAGGGCACCTTCGGGTGCCCTTTCTTTTGGTTGGTAGAACGTGAAAACAGGTTTGAAGCCCACGCACGGTTGAACTTTGCCGGGTGGCGTTGTTCAGACCTTATGCATCGTTTGATTCTCCGGGCGCCATTTAAGGCGCCTATTTTTTTGCCTAGGATTTGGTGATTTGCCTGGCGCGACCAGGTATTGCATCGCGCAAAAAACATCGCGGCTGAAGCCGCTCCCACAGGACGGTTGAGTTCTGTGGGAGCGGCTTTAGCCGCGATTGGGCCTGGCCTGGGGATTAACTACTTGCGATCAATCCGGGTCTTTGTCCGGCATCCCGTCCACGACCCCGGCGGTGTTGTCCAGCAGGCTCTTGGTGGCGGTTTGCAGGAAGGCTTCCAGCTGCTTTTTCAGCTCAGGATCGATGTCGCCCGGCACGCGGGTGGCGCTGGCTTTGGCGCCGAGCTGGTAGTCGTACAGGCGCGGCTCGAAGCCTTTGGGTTGGATCAGGATGCGCTCGGGCGTGACGATAGCCACGGTCTGCTCGCCGCCCGAGGGTTTGATCACGCCGATGCCGTGGTCGCCTTCGGGCAGGGTCAGCAGGTCGCGGCCCCAGCATTGGTGACGAACCTGACCACCGAGGCGACCCATGATGGTCGGCACGATGTCGATCTGGGTGCCAACGGTGTGGCGCAGCGGACCGAATTTTTCCTGAATGCCTGGGCCGATCAGCAGCAGCGGCACGTTGAAGCGGAACAGGTCCATCTCGGTCAGTTGTTCGTCGCTGCCGAAACCGTGGTCGCCAACAATCACAAACAGGGTGTCTTTGAAGTACGGCGCCTTGCGCGCTTTTTCGAAGAACTGGCCCAACGCCCAATCCGAATAACGCATGGCGGTCAGGTGCTCGTCCGAGCTGCTGCCCGTGTTCACCCGTTCAACCGGCAAGTTGGCCGGCAACGCGTACGGCGTGTGGTTGGACAGGGTTTGCAGCAGCGCATAGAACGGCTTCTGGCCAAAATTGGTGGCCAGCTCTTTGGCGCCGCGGTCGAACATGTCCTGGTCGGACACGCCCCAGGTCGGGTCCATAAACACCGGGTCGACGAAGTCTTCGCGGCCGATGAAGTTGGTCATGCCCTGGTTGCTGAAGAATCCGGACTGGTTGTCCCACTGGAAGTTGCCGTTGTAGACGTACAGGTTGTCGAAGTCGCGGGCATCGAGCAGTTGCGGCAAACCGGAGAATTTGTGGTTGCCCTCGGGCATGCGCATCAAATACTCGAAGCTTGGCAGGTTGGGGAAGCACGCCATGGTGGCGAACATGCCCTGGTGCGTGTGGGTACCGTTGGAGAAGAAGCGGTCAAACAACACGCCCTCTTTGGCCAGCTTGTCGAATTCCGGCGTGATGTTCAGTGGGCTGCCCAAGGCGCCAACGAAGTGGCCGGCAAAGCTTTCCATCAGAATCACCACCACGTTTTTCACACCCGGCAAGGTGCCATCGGCCGGCGGCGTGAAGTCACGACGGATCGCGGCCTTGTCGGCATCGACCAATACGTCGTGGGGCGTAAGGATCATTTTGCGCACGATTTCCTGCGCATCGCCGTCCGCCATGGTGGATTTCCAGGCGTTCTGACGATGAGACGAGAAACTGGCCGAGGCCGCAGACACCAAGGTCAAGGTGCCGTTGAGGCCCAGTTGGTTGGCGAACATCGACTCGGTGGTATAGGCGTCGCCCCAGCGCAGCGGCGGGCCTTGCTTCAAGGTGCCACGGGCGGCCAGTACGGCGAGCACCAGGCACAACACGAACGCCACACCGCGCAGCGGCCACGAGGTGCGGCTTTGCGCCGTGCCAACCGCCAAAGTGGAGGTGCCACGGGGACGGCTCAGCAGGTCCAGGCCCTTGAACAGCTTCCACAACAGCCAGGTCGCCACGGCCCACGCCAGCAGATAGCGGCCAACCGGGAAACCGTTCCAGAGCATGCTCAGTACGGTTTTCGGGTCTTCCTGGAAGTATTGGAATACCAGGCTGTTCAGGCGCTGGTGAAACTCGCGGTAGAAGTCCAGCTCTGTCAGGCCGAGGAACAGCGTGACGCTGGCGAAGAACGTCAGCCACACGCGCATCCAGCCTCGACGGGCCATGGCGGCCGGAATCAGGATCGCGATCAGCAACGGCGCACAGGCGTAAACAATCACCCGCAGGTCAAAGCGCATGCCGTTGAAAAAGGCTTCGGCGAAGGTCGCCACGGTGTCCTGACCGATCAGCTCGCGGTTGTATATCAGCAGCGCCACGCGCAGCAGCGTGTACATCACCAACAGCGCAAAGGCGCTGGAAAAGGTGAAAAGCAAATGGCTTTTCAGCGTAAAGGGGCCGCGCGTAGAAACGGAAGAACTGCTCAGAGCGTCCGATCGTGCCATGTGTCCGAAACTCACTGGTTAGACGTGCATGAAAAAAAGGGTGACGAAGAATACTCCGCCGCCCCACCAGAAGCGAAGCCGCGAATATTCAGCGAGTGAATGTGAAAATTTCGTTTAGAAACGGCCTGATGAGGTCCTGTAGGAGCGGCTTTAGCCGCGATGCTTTTTGGCCATTAACCGCATCGCGGCTAACGCCGCTCCTACAGGGTTCAGCGCAAGATCAGGCGTTATCGGCCTTGCCGATGGCTTCCAGCACGTATTGCGGCAGGGCGAAGGCGCCCAGGTGCACGTCGGGGTTGTAATAGCGGGTCACAATTGCACTGGCGGCGAAGCGCTGGCGCAGGGTGTCCAGCGGCAGGTCGCGCAGGCCCGGTTGCGTTGCGCCCCAGGCGAAGGTCATGGCGCCGCCAATATAGGTGGGCACGGCCGCTGTGTAGAAATGCCAGTCGGCGAACAGGCCGTTCATGCGCCCGGCCGTGTTTTGCACGCCATCGAGCTGCATAAAGGGCGTGCCGTTCTGGGTCACCAGAATGCCGCCCTCGTTCAGGCAGCGGCGGCAGGCTTGGTAGAAGTTTTCCGAGAACAGCACTTCGCCCGGGCCGATCGGGTCGGTGGAGTCGGAAATGATCACGTCGAATTTTTCCGTGGTGGTGGCAACGAAGCGCATGCCGTCATCGATCACCAGGTTCAAGCGTGGATCGTCATAGGCGCCATTGGAGTGGCGAGGCAAAAACTCTTTGCACATGTCCACCACCGTGCCGTCGATCTCGACCATGGTGATGTGCTCGACGCTGCGGTGTTTGCTCACTTCGCGCAGCATGCCGCCGTCGCCCCCGCCAATGATCAGCACCCGGCGCGCGGCGCCGTGGGCCAGGATCGGCACATGGGTGAGCATCTCGTGGTAGATGAATTCGTCGGCTTCGGTGGTCTGAATCACGCCGTCCAGGGCCATGACCCGGCCCATGCGCGGGTTCTCGAAAATCACCAGATGCTGATGCTCGGTGCGCACTTCGTGCAGCAGTTTGTCCATGCGAAAACGTTGGCCGTAGCCTTCGTAGAGGGTTTCCTGATAGTCGCTCATGGCGTTGCTCCTCTGCGCCGCGCCTTGAACGGGCGCGGAAAAAATCGGGGCTGGAGCGCGTCGGCTCCAGGCAAGCGGCGCATTCTACGTGGCCGGCCATGACAGGTCGAACCTCTCTCGCAGCCGCCCCGGCAGCGAATTCAACAGCAAGAACGGGAGAGACAGGCGCGCCGCCAAGTCGCTATCGTAATCGCCATGAACACAGCAACCGCTCCCCTGCTCCTGCCTTATGTGCCACCGTGGAATTGGCAGCAGTTCCACGCCTACTTTGCCCTGCGCTGCCTGCCGGATATGGAGCGGGTGAGCGCCGATGGTTACATGCGCACCGTTCGGGTCGGCGATGTTTGCGGCTGGTTTGCGCTGCGCCATGTGCCAGAACACGGCGCGCTTGAGCTGACCGTGAGCCCATCCGCCGCGTCCTTAACGCCCCTGCTCAGCGCGCGGGTGCAGCGCATGTTCGATCTGGACACGGACACAACGCTGATCGCCCACCACCTGAGCCAGGATGCCCAACTGGCAGCGTTGGTCGCGCGCTACCCGGGGCTGCGCATTCCCACCGCGTTCGATCCGTTCGAGCAAGCGGTGCGCGCCATTGTCGGCCAGCAGGTGACGGTAAAAGCAGCGGTGACCATCGTCGGCCGTCTGGTCAAACGCCTGGGCGACGAGCTGACCGACGCGCCAGCAGACGGCCCGAACCGCCTGTTCCCCACGCCACAGGCCATCGCCGAGGCGGACCTGGCGGGCATCGGCATGCCCGGCAAGCGGGTCGCCACGTTGCAGGGTTTCGCCCGCGCGGTGTGTGATGGCCGCCTGGCGCTGCATGCCGATGACGGCGTCGACGATTTGATCGAACGCCTGCGCGCCCTGCCCGGCATCGGCCCATGGACGGCGCAGTACATCGCCTTGCGGGCCTTTGGCGTAGCGGATGCCTTTCCCGCCAGCGACCTGGGGCTGCTCAAAGCCAAACTCTGGGGCAGCGCCGGCATCACCGCGCCCGCCCTCACCGCCCAGGCCGAAGCCTGGCGACCGTGGCGCGCCTACGCCGCCATGTACCTGTGGCAAAGCTACGCCGAACCGGAGGAATGACCGATGCACTACCGCTACCACGACAGCCCCATCGGTCCGCTGCTAATTGCCGGCGATGAGCAAGGCTTGCGCTTGTTGCACATGGACGGCGCGCAGCCGTGGGAACTGAATGAAAACTGGCAGGCCGCTGATGCGGAACTGGATGAGGTGTGTCGGCAGTTGGACGACTATTTCGCCGGTCGACGTCAGCAATTCCAGCTGCGCGTGGCGCCGCTGGGCACGCCGTTTCAGCAGGAAGTATGGACGGCGTTGCAGGCGATTCCGTTCGGGCGCACCTGCAGTTATGCCGATCTGGCGCAGCGCATCGAACGCCCGTCAGCCGTGCGTGCGGTGGGCGCCGCCAATGGCGCCAACCCGATTGCCGTGGTCATTCCCTGCCACCGTGTGATCGGCAGCAATGGCACCCTCACCGGTTATGCCGGTGGCCTGGAGCGCAAACAGTTGCTGTTGCAACTGGAGGGTGCCTGGCTGCTGTAGCGCATGCAGCGTCAGATGCGCACGTTGCCGCGCGGCCCGGCGATCGCCCAAATAATCAGGCCCAGCACCGGCAGCAGCACGATCAACAGCACCCACAGCACTTTCATGCCGGTCTCGGCGCCGCTTTTCAGCACGTTAATGATTGCCCAGATATCCAGCGCGAGAATGATCAGGCCGATCAGGCCGTTAAAACCAGAACCCATGGTGATACTCCTTAGTGGGATTGCTCTTCTAGGATAGTCGGCCGCAGGTTAGGTTCAGGATTTGTGCCATCACTGTGATTGCGCTCGCGCTTAGGGCCGGCGCGCCACCGCGGCGCGCGGCCCCATGACATACCAATTGAAAAAACCGAGCAGTGGAAACAGCACCAGCAGGCTGATCCACAGCACTTTCAGTTGCCGGGCCAACGGGCTTTTCACCACGTTGTAGCCGGCCCAGACGTGCAGCGCGACCAGCAACGCCAGGGCGGCGAAAAACCAGTAGCGGTAGGCGTAGTAATCGAAGTCCAGAAACATGGCGTTTCCCGTCGCGACAGGTGTTCTCTAAAGAGCCTGGCGAGGGCGACGAGGTTCCGCCTTTGTCGCGGCGGCGCCGGTTAGTAGGCGTTGAGGTCGATCAGCGCGAAGCTGGCCAGCGTCTGATGCCCGCGCAATTCGCCGCCTTCACGCGCCAGGCCGCAGGTTTGCAAACCGGCCGCCTGGGCCGCGTCCAGCTCTTCAACGATGTCAGACAGAAACAGCACTTCATGCGCTGGCACGCCAATGCTGGCGACGATGGTGCGGTAGGACTGCGCCTCGCGCTTGGGCCCCGAGGTGGTGTCGAAGTAGCCGGAAAACAGCGGCGACAAATCGCCCGCGACCGAACAGCCGAAAATCAACTGCTGCGCCTGAATCGAGCCGGATGAGTACACGTACAGCGCGTAGCCCTCCTCTTTCCAGCGCTTCAAGGCTTCAACCGCATCGGGATACACATGACCTTTGAGCAGGCCGGCTTTGTAGCCTTCGGCCCAGACCATGCCTTGCAGCGCCTTGAGCGGCGTGGCCTTGCGGTCTTCGGCGATCCACTGCAAAAGAATGTCGATCACGCGCACCACATCGGCCTGCGGCTCGCCGCTTTGCTCGCGCACCGCGTTTAGTTGCTCGGCCACTTGCGGTTGCTGGGCGTTGAGTAAAACGAACTCCGGCAAGTGCTCGGCGGCGAAGGGGAACAGCACATCAAAGACAAAACTCACCGCGCTGGTGGTGCCTTCGATGTCGGTGAGGATGGCTTTGATGGGCATGGGATGGGGGTCCTTTCGAATTCGAATCAAACATCTACAACAAAACATCCGTCATCCTCGCGCACGCGGGGATGACGGTGGAAGGGGTTTGGGATCAGGTGAATGACAGTCAGTCTTCCAACCGCGGAAACCGGCTGGCGATATCTTCGCCGGTGAAATTCGCCACCCACCCCTCAGGGTTGTTGAACAAGCGAATGGCGATGAAATGCGGGTGCTCGCCCATGTCGAACCAGTGCCGCGTGCCGGCTGGCACGGAGATGAGGTCGTTCTTTTCGCAAAGCACGGCGTACACGTAGTCATCGATGTGCAGGGTGAACAAACCGCGCCCGGCAACGAAAAAGCGCACTTCATCTTCAGCGTGCTGGTGTTCGTCGAGGAACTTGGCGCGCAGCTCGGCTTTTTGCGGGTGGTCGGCGTTGAGGCTGATGACGTCAACGGTGACGTAGCCGCGCTCGTTCATCAGCGCGTCGATTTGCGGCTTATAGGCGGCGATCACGTCGTCCTGGCTGGCGCCCGGCTTGATCGGCGCCACGGCTTGCCAGCGCTCGAAACGCACACCGACCGCCGCCAGGGTGCTGGCGATGTCTTCGAGGTGGTTGAGCACTTTATTGGGGATGTCCGGCGTGGCGACGGAAAACACACTGAGGCTGCTCATGGCGCGGTTCTCTCTGTAGACGTGAGGCCGAGCGCGCGCATTTTCAGCTCGCACTCGAACAGGAACTCGAAGGCTTCGATCTGGCGCAGGGCATCGCTCATGCGCGCGCCCCAGGTGTACAGGCCGTGGCCGCGAATCAGGTAGCCGACACAGTCGGGGTGCTGTTCGAGCCAGGGCTGAACCTTGGCGGCCAGGCGGGCGATGTCTTGGTCGTTGTCGAAAATCGGCACGCGCACGCACGATTCATGGGTGGTGATGCCACTGAAGGCTTTTTGCAGCTCGTAATCTTCGAACACCAGCTCGCTGGCGCGCGTGGCGCGCGATAGCACCGTGGCGTTGACCGAATGGGTGTGCAGCACCGCGCCAATATCGGCGCGCCATTGGTACAGCTGGGTGTGCAACAAGGTTTCGGCGGAGGGCTTTTTGCCGGGTTCCAGCGAGTTACCGTGCAGATCGGTGGCCAGCACATCGTCTGGGCCTAGCTGGCCTTTGTGCTTGCCCGAAACCGTGAGCAGCGCTTCGGTGGCCGAGAGCCGCGCCGAGTAGTTGCTGCTGGTGGCCGGCGACCAACCGCGACCATATAAAAAACGTCCTGCCGCGATAATCTCGTCGGCCAATTGTTGCCGGCTCATGCCCGCTCCTCTTCCAATGCGGTGTGTGGCTGTGCGCCGTCGCGGGCGTTGTCGCTTGGCAGACGCAGCGCAATGATAACGGCGGCCGCCGTGGCCGCAACACTGGCGAGGGCAAACGTCCACGCCGGGCCCAGGCTGTTCCAGCTATAGCCCGAATACAGCGCCCCGCACGCGCCGCCGATTCCCGCCAGCGCGGCATAGAGCGCCTGGCCCTGGCCTTGTTGATTGGCGTCAAAGCTGCGCTGCACGAAATGAATGGCCGCCGCGTGAAAGCTGCCAAACGTGGCGGCGTGCAGCACCTGAGCCAGCACCAGCACAGGCAAGTGCTCAGCAAAATTGCCCAACAGCAGCCAGCGCAAGGCGGCCAACAGGAAGCTGGCCGTTAGTACCTGGCGCAAGCTGAAGCGCTGAAGAATGCGCACCATCACCAGAAACATCAGCACCTCGGCGACCACGCCCAAGGCCCAGAGCTGGCCGATAAACCCACGGGCATACCCCAACGCTTCGAGGTGCAAGGTGAGAAAGGTGTAATACGGGCCATGGCTGAGTTGCATCAGGCCGATGCACAGGTAAAACGCCAACACGCCCGGCTGGCGCAGTTGGGCGAGAAAACCGCCGACATTGAGCTGATTGTCGCGCGCGTAGGGTTGCGCGTTCGGCACCCAGTAACTGCTGACGACGATCCCCGCCATGATGGCCACCAGCGCCCACGGATAAATATCCAGGCTCAGCCATTCGAACAGCTTGCCCAGCGCCGCCACACACACAATAAAACCGATGCTGCCCCACAGCCGAACCTGGCTATAGCGCGCCGCTTGCTCACGCAAATGCGCCAGGGTGATGACTTCGAATTGCGGCAGCACGGCGTGCCAGAAGAAGGCGTGCAGCGCCATGATCAGCGCCAGCCAGGCGTAGCTTTTGCTGATGAAGATCAGGCTGAAACACAGCAAGGTCGCGGCGGCGCCGAAGCGCACGATGGCCAGACGCTTACCGGTACGGTCACCAATCCAGCCCCATAAATTTGGCGCCACACAGCGCATCAGCATGGGAATGGCCACCAGCTCGCCGATGCGCGCCGCAGAGAAGCCCAAGTGATGAAAGTACAGCGCTAGAAACGGCGCGGTGGCCCCAAGCAGGGCGAAGTAGCAGAAGTAGAAACTGGATAACCGCCAGTACGGCAGTGGGCTGGCCATCACGCCTAGCCCGCCACGCCCAGTGCGCCCAGACCGGGCGCCAAGGCAACAGGCGAAATCACAGCTGGCCCAGCACCGGGGTGCTGACGTGTACGTCGGCGTTCTGACCGCGGTTACGCAGCAGGTGGTCGAGCAACACGATGGCCACCATCGCTTCAGCAATCGGCGTGGCACGAATGCCCACGCATGGGTCGTGACGGCCCTTGGTGATGACGTCTTGCGGCTGGCCGGCGACGTCCACCGAGCGGCCCGGCGTGGTGATGCTGGAGGTGGGTTTGAGCGCCAGGTGCGCGACGATTGGCTGGCCCGAAGAAATGCCACCGAGAATGCCGCCGGCGTTATTGCTGAGGAAACCTTCCGGCGTCAGCTCGTCGCGGTGCTCGGTGCCGCGCTGGGCGACACAGGCGAAACCGGCGCCGATTTCCACGCCTTTCACCGCATTGATGCTCATCAGCGCGTGGGCCAGGTCAGCATCCAGGCGGTCGAAAATCGGCTCGCCCAGGCCAGGCATCACGCCATCGGCAACCACGGTGATTTTCGCGCCGACCGAATCCTGATCACGGCGCAGCTGGTCCATATAGGCTTCCAGCTCCGGCACTTTGCTGGGGTTGGGGCAGAAGAAGGCGTTGTCTTCGACGCTGTCCCAGGTTTGAAACGGAATCTCGATGGGGCCGAGTTGGCTCATGTAACCGCGCACCTGAATGCCAAAACCGGCCAGCACTTTCTTGGCAATGGCGCCGGCTGCTACGCGCATGGCGGTTTCGCGCGCCGAGCTGCGGCCGCCGCCACGGTAGTCGCGTACGCCGTATTTGTGGTGGTAGGTGTAATCGGCGTGAGCCGGGCGGAACAGGTCTTTGATCGCCGAGTAGTCTTTGGACTTCTGGTCGGTGTTGCGGATCAACAGGCCAATCGGCGTGCCGGTGGTTTTGCCCTCGAAGACGCCGGAGACGATTTCAACTTCGTCGGCTTCCTGGCGCTGCGTGGTGTGGCGGCTGGTGCCGGGCTTGCGGCGGTCGAGGTCGATTTGCAGGTCTGCTTCGCTAAGCGCCAGGCCGGGCGGGCAGCCGTCAACGATGGCAACCAGGGCCGGGCCATGGCTTTCGCCAGCGGTGGTGACAGTGAACAGCTTGCCGTAGGTGTTGCCGGACATGCAGGGGCGCTCCGCGAAATCAGCCAAAATAAGCGCCGAGGAGTATACCCGCGCCACGGGACCAGTTCATCCTCGAACCTTATTCCATCTGCTGCGTCCAAACGCCTACCTCCCGCTATGTAGCCCTCCTATGCCGCGCGCGCTTGCCCTGCTGCTGTTCCTGCTGATGCCTGCCGTGAGCCAGGCGCAATCGTTCACCGTATTGCAACGGCCGCTGACGCTGGACACCGCCGAAGGCCAACTGCACGGCACCTTGCTGCTGCCCAAAACCGACGTGCCGGTGCCCGTTGTGCTGCTGATTGCCGGCTCCGGACCCACCGACCGTAACGGCAATAACCCCGAAGGCGGCAATAACGACAGCCTAAAACTGCTGGCGCAGAACCTGGCGCAGAACGGCATCGCCAGCCTGCGCTACGACAAACGCGGCATCGCCGCCAGCCGCCCCGCTACGCCGGATGAGCGCGACCTAAGTGTCGACAAATATGTGCAAGACGCGGTGGGCTGGAGCAGCAAGCTTCGCCAAGACCCACGCTTTTCCACCCTGACGCTGATCGGCCATAGCGAAGGTGCGCTGATTGCCACCCTTGCCGCGCCTAAGGCCGGCGCTGATGCGCTGGTGTCGATTGCCGGCACCGGGCGGCCCATCGATCAGGTGATCAAAGAGCAACTGCGCGAACGCCAGCCCGCCGCCTTGCTGCCGCAAAGCCTGTGGACCATCGACCAACTCAAAGCCGGCGAACGGGTGCCCCACGTGCCCGACGCGCTGCAGGTGCTGTTTCGCCCCAGCGTGCAGCCGTACCTGATTTCACTGTTCCAGCAAGACCCGGCCGGCGCCTTCGCGCGGCTGACCATGCCGGCGCTGATCGTGCAGGGCAGCCATGACATGCAGGTTGAAGTGAAAGATGCCGACGCCCTGAAGGCGGCCAAGCCGGACGCGCAGTTGGTGGTGATCGCGGGCATGAACCATGTGCTGCGCATCGTCGCCAACGAGCCGAAGGCGCAATTGGCGTCCTACAACAACCCAAAGCTGCCGCTGGCCCGCGAGCTGACCAGCCGCTTGGTCGACTTCGTGCTCGCCGTTCACTAGTAGCACTGCGCCAGCCTCAAGCGGCGCACGCCATAGCCGATAGAAACCCAGACGAGTACGCTTCTGCGTACCGCAACCACGGCTTTGGACCACGCGCATGGCAGACACCGACATCGAACAACCCGCGCCGCTTTCCGAGGAAACGTCCTCCGAAGAAACCGCCGTCAGCGAAGTCAATGAGGCACTTCCGCACCCGTGGAATGCCCTGCCCGACGACCAGTTGCGCCTGCTGCGCTTGGCGCCCCTGCCCGCCGACCGCTACACCGGCAGCCGCCCGTTGCGCTTTGTGCAACTGGGGCGGCTGGCCCGCCATAGCGCCGACCTGAGTTTCCTGCGCCTGACCATCAACCTGCCCGGCATCATGACCCGCAAGGGCGACAACGTGCTGGAGGTGTGGATTGACCACCGGCGTAAAGAAGTGCGCTTCGGCCCGGACAAAGGCATGCGCCTGGAACCGATCAACCGAGGCCTTGGCCGGTTCCTGCTGGCCCAAGGCATCGCCTGGGCTCAACAGCGTTGCGCGCACTACACCGTGGAAGGCGGCGCGCTGGGGATAAAAGACGTGCTTAGCGAAGATGCCCGCTTGCGTCGCGACCACTTTCTCAAGGCCCAAGGCTTCGACATTGACTACGCCGACGCCCAGCAAGCCAAAGCCACCTACTCCGCGTCGCGCGTGAGCTCCCTGCGCGGCGATTGGAACAAGGAAAAAGTGCAAAGCATCGAGCTGATGGACGCGGCGGCCATGCTCGAACACGCCGACCACAGCCTGCGCGAGCAGGACGTCAAATTGCTCAAACAACAACAGCGCATCGACAGCCTGCGCCGCGAAGAAGGCACCCAGCGGTTCACCATCGCGTGTTTAGTGGCGTTTTGTGTGTTTCAGGCGGGGTTGTTTATTTGGATGGCGTCGAGGTAACAAACTCAACGGTTTTGCACCCCTCGCCCGCTTGCGGGAGAGGGGCTGGGGGTGAGGGCAGCGGCGGACTCGGTCTCAGCTAAAAGCCCCTCTCCCGCCCTTCGGGCACCCTCTCCCGCAAGCGGGCGAGGGGAAAAGTCCGAAACCGCGCAAGGCGTAAGAGGCGGACTTCAAACCCGCTCGGCAAACAATCCCTGATGCCGCCGGCACTGCTCCGCCGTCAGCAAAAACACGCCATGCCCACCGTTGGTGAACTCGGCCCAGGTGAAGTCCACTTCCGGGTACAGCGCTTCCACATGCACCTGGCTGTTGCCCACTTCCACCACCAGTAAACCCTGCTCGGTCAAATGGTCAGCCGCTTCGGCGAGCATGCGGCGCACCAAGTCCAGGCCGTCGTCGCCGCAGGCCAGGCCCAGTTCAGGCTCGTGCTGGTATTCGGCGGGCATATCGGCGAAATCTTCGGCGTCGACATAAGGCGGGTTGGAAACGATCAGGTCAAAACGCTGCCCCGGCAAACCGGCAAAACCGTCGCCTTGCACGGTGAACACCCGCTCATCGAGGCCATGGCGTTCGATGTTCTGGTTCGCCACTTCCAGCGCCTCGAACGACAGATCCGCCAACACCACTTCAGCACCAGCAAACTCATAGGCGCAGGCAATGCCGATGCAGCCCGAGCCGGTGCACAGGTCGAGAATGCGTGCCGGCGTGGCGGCCAGCCAGGGGTTGAAGCGCTGTTGAATCAGCTCGGCAATCGGCGAGCGCGGAATCAGCACGCGTTCATCCACTACAAATGGCAGGCCACAGAACCAGGCTTCGCCCAGCAGATACGCAGTGGGAACGCGCTCTTCGATGCGTTGTTTGAGCAGGGAGTGGAGGTAGTCGCGCTCGTCGTCTTCGAGGCGGCAGTCGAGGTAGGCGTCGGCCACTTCCCACGGCAGGTGCACGGCGCCGAGCACCAGCTGCCGCGCGTCGTCCCAGGCGTTGTCGGTGCCATGGCCGAAGAACAGTTCTTCGGCATGAAAGCGGCTGACAGCCCAGCGAATGTGGTCACGCAGGGTACGCAAACGGGAGGTCGAAACGGTCACAGCGGCATCTCCAAAGTCGAGGCCGGCAGTTTAGCCGAAGGCGCTGGCGGCTCGGTCGCTTTCTTGCCATCGGCGCACGCGGCGCAAAATCGGCCCATAGCACAGACGTACAAGTAAATGGTTCACACGCACCGCCTGTGGGGTGACAATGACGCCCATTCGCGTCTGTCAGGAGCCACGACATGTCCCAACCGCAAACCTTACTCCAGCTCACCGGCCGCAGTTATCCGCCGGCCAGTTTGAGTAATGCCTGCCTGCTGATTATCGATGCGCAAGAGGAATACCGCAGCGGCGCCATGCCCCTGCCCGGCCTGGACGCCGCCATTGCGGAGATCGCCAGCCTGCTTGAAACCGCCCGCGCCAATGGCACGCCAATCGTTCATGTAAAGCACCTGGGGGTTCCCGGCGGCTTTCTCGATCCGCAAGGCCCACGCGGAAGATTCATGCCCGAATTGGCGCCGCTTCCGAATGAAACCGTGGTGGAAAAACGCCTGCCAAATGCCTTTTCCGGCACCGACCTGCACGGCCGCCTGGAAGTCATCGGCCGCCTGGATCTGATCATTTGCGGCTTCATGACCCACTCCAGCATCAGCACCACTGTGCGCGCCTGCAAAGACTATGGTTACCGCTGCACCTTGGTCGACAGCGCCTGCGCCACGCGCGACCTGCCGTACGGCGAAGGCGTGATCAGTGCCGCCGAGGTGCACCGCACTGAAATGGCCATTCTGGCGGACAACTTCGCCGCGCTGGTCAGCCACGCCAAGGCGTTAATCTAAGCCTGTTTCCCACGCCAAACCGGGCGCCCGCCGACTTACGACGGCCCGGTGAGTGAACCTCGACCCCGTGCACCGGTCATACCGCCGACACCCTGAAAGGAAAGCGGAATGAAATTGTCTGATGGTTTCGATGCCCGACGCCTTCGCCCACGCGGCCCCGGAAGCTGGCGCTGGCGCTTCGCGGCCGCCCTTTCGGCGCTGTTCGCCGTACTCGGAATTTTGCTGGCCATGGCCGGCGCCGCCACGCTGCTGGGTCGTCCACCGGCCCTTGGCGGTTTGAGCGACACGCCCGGCAGCGCCACCGTCATCCTGGTCTTTGGCCTGGTGTTGCTCTGGCTCGGAATTGCCGCGTGGCGCCGCTGCCGCCGCCGTCTTCGTCGCCCAAGCGACCTGGCATTGGCTCCGCACCTGATGAAAAAACACGACTGATTCGTTGGGGGGTTGTTCGCCCCAAGTGGCGAACGGATGGGTAAACTAGGCCCATTCGCGGAGACCTCCCATGCAAGACGACGACTTTTCCCTCTTCAAAAACGAAACTCGCGGCATCAAACCTCTCCAGCACGACCGTGCCGAAACCGGTAAACCCAAAGCGGACCGCGCCCGTGTGCAGGCCCTGCGCCAGGCCGCGACCATTTCCGAAGGCGTTACTCGTGTTGATGGTTTGTCTGACCAGTTCGTTATCGACGTCGGCGCCGAAGACCCGCTGTACTGGGCGCGCGACGGCGTGCAAGACGGCCAGATGCGCAAACTCAAGCTGGGCCAGATCAGCTTCGAAGGCAGTCTCGACCTGCACGGCATGAACGTCGAAAAGGCCCGCGACACGCTGTGGGAATTCCTTGCCGAAGCCAACAAGCTGGAAATCCGCTGCGTACGGGTCACCCACGGCAAGGCGGTGCGCATGGATGGCAAGCGGCCGATGATCAAAAGCCACGTCAACACCTGGCTGCGTCAGCACCAAGGCGTGCTCGGTTTTGCCTCGTGCCTGGCGAAACACGGCGGCACAGGCGCTATTTACGTGCTGCTCAAACGCACCATGATGGATGGCCGCGACGAGTAGGACGCTTCTCATGGAGTGCTTGCAAGCGGCGGTGCCGCGCCCTACCCTGCGTCTTCTGCTTACTGCCCCCATGCCTTACAGGTAGATCATGTCTCTGGAACAGAATTACACCGCGATCCTCAGCCAACTGGGTGAGGACGTTTCCCGCGAAGGCCTGCTCGACACGCCCAAGCGTGCCGCCAAAGCCATGCAGTATCTTTGCCGCGGTTATGAACAGACCTTGGAAGAAGTCACCAACGGTGCCCTGTTCAGCTCCGACAACAGCGAAATGGTGTTGGTGAAGAACATCGAGCTGTACTCGCTGTGCGAACACCACCTGCTGCCGTTCATTGGCAAAGCCCACGTCGCCTACATTCCTAGCGGCAAAGTGTTGGGCTTGTCGAAAGTGGCGCGCATCGTCGACATGTACGCCCGCCGCCTGCAAATTCAGGAAAACCTTAGCCGCCAGATTGCTGAAGCGGTGCAGACCGTCACCGGCGCCTTGGGCGTGGCCGTGGTGATCGAAGCGCAGCACATGTGCATGATGATGCGCGGTGTCGAGAAGCAGAATTCGTCGATGGTGACGTCGGTAATGCTCGGCGAATTCCGCCAGAACGCCGCCACCCGGAGCGAGTTCATGGGCTTGATTCGCTAAGCCACGCCATACGAAAAAAACCGGCCACTGTGCCGGTTTTTTTGTGCCTCGAATTCACAGCGCGGCCATGTGGTACTTCGCAAATCTCTAGGAAAATTCCTACAAACGTAATCGGCTTTGATGTAAGTCAGGCCCGTTCCTAAAGCCCCTCACTAGCCTTGGCGCATCCGCTCGCACGCCGTCGAGCAGCACGCTAAGGACGCAATCGCATGGCTTATTTAGTCTGGCAGGAAGACCTCAACACCGGCATTCAGATCATCGACGATCAGCACAAACGCATCGTCGCCATGATCAACCAGCTGATTCACGCCGACGAAAACAATCACAGCCGCGAAGAAGTCGGCGAGGTGCTCAGCGAGTTGGTCGACTACACGCTCTCGCACTTCGCCTTCGAGGAAGCGTTGCTGGAAGAAGCCGGCTATGCCTTTACCCGCCCGCACAAGCGCGTGCATGAAATTTTTACCGACCGGGTCAGCGAGTTCAATTTGCGTTTTCGCGCAGGCGAAGACGTGACGCAGGAGCTGATCAACCTGTTGTCACGCTGGTTGTTCAACCACATCCGCAACGACGACAAGGCCTACGCCCAGACGGTGAAGAACAATATCAACGCCCTGGTGGACAACAAACACAGCGGCGGCTGGCTGTCGCGCTCGTTCAAACGCTTTTTCGGCGAAGCCCACGCCTGATCGGCGGCGCGGCTAAATGCGCTCGGGCTAAGGCCAGGGCGCACGCATTCAGGTAAGCTCCGCCCTCGAATTTTCAGCCGTTGAGGGTGTTCTGGTGCTTATCAAAGCGTTACGGGTTGGCTTGGGCCAGCTCATCGTGTTCATCGACTTCATAACCCGCCCGCGCAAACAAAAGCGCACGCCCGAGGCGCAAGCCCAAGTCGCCCAGGCCACCTCAGGCATGGCGCTGTATCAGTTCCAGGCGTGCCCGTTTTGCGTACGCACCCGCCGCACCATGCACCGCCTGAATCTGCCGGTTGAGCTGCGCGACGCTAAGAACAATGAGCAACACCGCCAAGCGCTATTGGCCGGTGGCGGCGCGATCAAAGTGCCGTGCTTGCGTATCGAAGAAAACGGCGGCACCACGTGGATGTATGAATCCAAGGCGATCATGCAGTACCTGGAAGATCGCTTCGCCACCGTATAAATAGAAGGCTTACTCGCCCTTTTGTTGCAGCTCGGCCAAGCGTTGCGCCAGGCTGTCGAGGTCAGGAATCGGCGCCTCTGGCAGGTCGCGCATTACCGCTCGGGTAAGGCGCATCTGCCGAATAAACCGGCGGCAGTTGGTGCAACTGGCCAGGTGCAGCCGCACGGCAATGCGTGAGCGCAGACGCAATTGCCCGTCGAGAAAATCACTCGAATGGGCCACCAGTTCTTTACACGTCAGCAATGCCCCGTCTCCTCGAAATGCTCCAGGGTGGCAAACACCTTGAGCCGTGCGCGATGCAACAGCACCCGTGCATTGGAGAGCGAGATGTCGAGAAGATTACAGATCTCCTCCAACTCCAGGCCCTGCCGTTCGCGCAGGTTCAGCACGCTGCCTTGCAAATCCGACAGACTCGCCAAGGTTTTCTCCAGGCATTCGCGCAGCTCGTCTTCGGTGAGCAACGCTTCCGGCGAATCCTGATGCCAGTTGTGCGGCGCCAGCAGCCAGTGGCCGTCTTCGGCGAAACGGCTGTCGTCGATGCTGCCGTGGGGCGATGGAATATCGTCCAGCAGTACTTCGCGGCGGTTGTGTTTAAGGCGGGTTTTGGCGGTGTTGGCGGTGATGGTCAGCAGCCAGGTTTTCAGACTCGAACGGCCCTGAAAACCAGCCAGGTTGCGCACCACCGCCAGCCAGGCGTCTTGCACCACTTCATCGGCATTGCGGCTGCCGACAATGGCATAGGCCACCGCGCGCATCGCGCTCTGATAACTGGCGACCAACTCGCGAAAGGCCAGTTGGTCGCCGGCCAGCAGGCGTGGCAGTAGCTGCGCGTCGGGCGGCGCGCTCATCAATGCTTACGCAGAATCACGCTGCCAATGGAGTAACCGGCGCCGAACGAGCTGAGCACGCCCAGGGTGCCGCTTGGCAAGTCGTCCTGATTTTTGTGAAAGGCGATAACCGAGCCAGCCGAGCTGGTGTTGGCATAGGTATCGAGAATCACCGGTGCTTCGTCCGGCAAAGCGTCGCGGCCCAGCAGCTTTTTGGTGATCAGCAGGTTCATGCTCAGGTTGGCCTGGTGCAGCCAGAAGCGTTTAACGTCAGACACCTGAATGTCGTTGGCGGCCAGGTGCTCGCCCACCAGCTCGGCCACCATCGGGCACACGTCACGGAATACCTTGCGGCCTTCCTGCACGAAGAGTTTGTCGCGCTGGCCGATGCCCTCTTCCGCAGCGCGGTTGAGGAAGCCGAAGTTGTTGCGGATGTTGTTGGAGAACTGAGTCAGCAGCTTGGTGCTGACGACGTCGAACTGGTAGGCCGAAGTAGCCAGATCGGCACGTTCCACCAGCACGGCGGTGGCGGCATCGCCAAAGATGAAGTGGCTGTCGCGGTCGCGGAAATTCAAATGGCCGGTGCAGATTTCCGGGCTCACCACGAGGATGGCGCGAGCCTGGCCCAGCTGGATGTTCTGGGTCGCGGCCTGAATGCCGAAGGTGGCAGACGAACACGCCACGTTCATGTCATAGGCGAAGCCGGTGATGCCCAGCGCGGCTTGCACTTCAATGGCCACGGCCGGGTAGGCGCGTTCCAGGTTCGAGCAGGCAACGATCACACCGTCGACATCCGCCGCGGTTTTGCCGGCGCGTTGCAAGGCTTGTTCAGCCGCCGCCACACCCATCTGGCAGAGAATGCCCCACTCTTCATTAGAGCGTTCCGGCAGGCGCGGGGTCATGCGTTGCGGGTCGAGAATGCCCTCTTTGTTCATTACAAAGCGGCTTTTGATGCCGGAGGCTTTTTCGATGAAAGCGCTGCTGGACTCGCTCAGCGCCTCGACTTCACCGCGTTCAATGGCGGCAGCGTTGTCGGCGTTGAATTGCCGCACGTAAGTATTAAAGGACTCCACCAGCTCATCGTTCGAAATGCTGTTTTCCGGGGTAAATAGGCCGGTACCGCTGATGACGACGTTATACACGGTCGATCCTCTTGCAACGTTATTGATCGGAATGGCGGCTATTGTGCCCGAAAAGGACTACAAATCCCCAGCGATACCGGCAGACGTTCGTCACCGCCGAGAAGGCACACAACCGCGTCCGATACAGCAAGGGCAGTCTTCGGAAAAGGCACCAGGAACGGCCGGATGCGTCAGCTTAAATAGCGCTCGGCCCCTATGGTTGACTGGCTTCCCACTGCCGACGGAGCGCCTCGCCCATGACTGCCAACGCCGATTACCCCGCTAGCTGGCGGGAAAAAATTCAAAATGAGCTGCGCTTTTCCGTCGCCAACGGTTTACCCGGCGCGGTGATCGCCGCCCACTGCAAGGGCCGACCGGTGCTGTTCGAGGCGCACGGTCAACAGCGGCGCTACAACGAAACGGCACTGATGCCGACACCCGAGCCCATGCGCGCCGATACCCTGTTCGACCTCGCCTCCCTGACCAAAATCTTTTCCACCACGCTGGCGCTGATGCACTTGGTGGACGTAGGCGCGGTGAGCATCGACGCCCCTGTCTCGCATTACCTGCCGACCTTCGCCGGCGGCAGCAAAGCAAAGGTTACGGTGCGGCATTTGCTGCAGCATCGATCGGGCCTGCCCTCGTCCTTTCATTTTTACGACCCCAAGCAAGTGCCCGCCGCGTTTTACTCTCAGAGCCGCACGCAAACATGCTGGCTGCTGCCCCTGGTGCCGCTACGGCATGAGCCCGATAGCGTGACGCTCTACAGCGACGTTGGCTTTGCGATGCTGGGTTTGATCATCGAAACCGTCACGGGCGTGACGCAAGACGCCTACGTTCACGAACACATCTATGCGCCGCTGGGCTTGCATGACACCGGCTACAAAATGCGCGAACGCGGCGTCGACCGAAACCGCTTCGAAGCCACGGAGCGCTGCGGTAATACCCGTGACGGACACGTCTGGTTTCCCAACATTCGCACCCACACGCTGCAAGGCGAGGTGCATGACGAAATGGCCTACTACGCCATGGGCCAGGTCTCAGGTCATGCTGGACTGTTTTCCACCGCAGCCGACCTCAGCGTATTGAGCCAACTGCTGCTCAACGGCGGCAGCCTGGGCGATTACCGCCTGTGCTCGGCGCAGACGGTGCAGCTGTTCACCCAAACGCTAAACGCCGACGCCACCTACGCCCTGGGTTTCCAGGTTCCAACAGCCAGCACGCAGTTGATTTACGGCGTGCTGCTGCCGGCCGCTGGCAACGCCGTGGCGCACACCGGGTGGACCGGAAAGTGCGTGGTGCTCGATTTCACCCACCAATCGACCTTTCTTCTATTAACCAACAAAAAACACAGTCCCGTGCTGGCCTTGCCCAACGGTGACTGCAATCACTTCGCCGGCGATCTGCTGCCCAGCGCTTTGTACGGCGGAACCGTGCAGCTGTTTTACGCCGGGCTGCTGGCCGCTCAAGCGGCTCGCCTTGAAGCTGCGGACACAATGTCGGAATGCGTCTAGCACGCGGATTGTTACCCCAGCCGCAACAGATATTTACGCGGATAAAACCTGCAACAATTTGTAATGAACCGTAGTCTAAAAATCCGCGCGGACAAGACGACCGCGGATAACGCCTTGCCGTTAATCCGCATCCGGGGCCACAACCAGCCACCTTTCGCACCCTCGCTTCGCTCGTCTGACCCTATGGCCAGGCTCGCAAAAAACCCGTGAACTGATAACGGCAGGCCCGCCTCTACCAAGCTGTAACCCAGCACCCGAGGCGCGCGCTGCGTCAGGAGCCCTGCATGACTGAGCAATCCAAAGGCTTCACCCGCCGGCAGTTGTTGAAAACTTCCGCCACCTCCCTGGCTATTGGCGCCGCCGCAACCGCCCAGGCGGCCACCGTGATCGGCACGCCCAAATGGCTGCCCTTCGACCACAACGGCCCGCTGCACTACGACAGTCCGGGTTGGCAATTTTTTACGCCAGAGGAAGTGGTTGAGCTTGAGGCCATCGTTGAGCAGCTGATTCCTGCTGACGAACTGAGCGTCAGCGGTAAAGAAGCCGGCTGTGTGGTGTTCATGGACCGCCAGATGATGAGCGACTACGGCGACTTCGGCCGCTTATATATGCAAGGCCCGTTTACCCCCGGCACGCCCGCACAGGCCGACCAGTCGCCCTTGGTGCCACGCGAGCGTTATCGCCTCGGCCTGGCCGGGCTGGACAAATATTGCCAGGCCACCTTTCAGAAAAAATTCAGCGAGCTGCCACCGGAGCAGCGCGACAAGGTGCTGGTCGACCTGGAAAAAGGCGCCATCACGCTCGAAGGCATCGAAGCCAAGGCGTTCTTCCAGCAAGTGCTGGACAACACCATGGAAGGCTTTTTTGCCGACCCTATCTACGGCGGCAACCGCGACATGGTGGCCTGGAAAATGATCGGCTTCCCCGGCGCGCGCTACGACTACCGCGACTACGTGGGGCTGCATAACCAGAAGCTGAATCTCACCCCGCTCTCGATCATCGGCAGCTCCGCCTGGAACAAAAAGGGTTAACTCATCATGGCTAAAAAACTTCCTTCCACCGACGTGGTGGTTGTCGGTCTCGGCTGGGCGGGCTCGATTATCGCGAACGAACTGGCAGACACCGGGCTTAACGTCATCGGCTTTGAACGCGGCCCGTGGCGCGACACCGCCAGCGATTTCAACCTGGCCCACGCCACCGACGAATTGCGCTACAGCCGCCGCCAGGAGCTGATGCTGCGCACCAAGCAAAACACTTGCACCATGCGCAACAAAGAGTCGGAAACGGCATTGCCGATGCGGGTGTGGGGCTCGTTCCACCCCGGCAACGGCACCGGCGGCGCCGGTAACCACTGGGCCGGCATTACCTTCCGCTTCCAGCCCGAAGAATTTCGCCTGGCCAGCCACCTGAAAGAGCGCTACGGCAACGAAGTGCCCGCCGAGTTGACCCTGCAAGATTGGGGCACCACCTGGGAAGAAATGGAGCCGCACTACGACGCCTTCGAGCGGTTGGCAGGCGTGTCCGGCAAAGCCGGCAACCTCAACGGCACCTTGGTCGAAGGCGGCAACCCATTCGAGGGCGCCCGCTCCAAGGAATACCCGAACCCGCCCACTGCGCAAACCTACGCACCGACGCTATTCGCTGAAACCGCGAAAAACCTTGGCTACAAACCGTTCCCGGTGCCCTCGGCACTGGCCTCGCAGGCTTACACCAACCAGTTGGGCGTCACCATGGGGCCGTGCACCTTCTGCGGCTTCTGCACCAACTACGGCTGCGCCAACTACTCCAAGGCCAGCGCCATCGTCAACGTGCTACCGGCGCTGATTCGCAAGCCCAACTTCACCGCCAAAACCAACTCCGAAGTGCTCAAGGTGGTGATGGACAGCACCGGCACCCGCGCCACCGGCATCATTTACGTCGACTCCAGCGGCGAAGAGTGGGAACAGCCGGCCGAGATCGTGGTGATCGCCGCGTTCATCTTCGAAAACGTGCGGCTCATGCTGCTTTCCGGCATCGGCGAACCCTACAACCCCATCGCCAACACCGGCACCACAGGTCGCAATTTCGCCTACCAAACCGCCAACAGCGTGCGCATGTTCTTCAACGATAAGAACTTCAACCCGTTTATCGGCGGCGGCGCCATCGGTATGGGCATCGACGAATTCAACAACGACAACTTCGACCACTCCGGGCTTGGCTTCGTCGGTGGCGGCAGCACGCGCGTCACCCCGATTGGCGCGCCGCCCATCGACTCACGACCCGTGCCGCCGGGCACCCCGAACTGGGGCGCGAAGTGGAAAAAAGCCACGGTGGAAAACTACCTGAGCAGCATGTCCATCGGCTGCGAGGCCAGCAGCTACACCACGCGCAATAACTACTTGTCGCTGGACCCGAACTACACCGACCCGCACGGCCGACCGCTGCTGCGCATCACCTTCGACTTCCCGGAAAACGACCTGAAGATGGCGCAGTACTGCACCAACAAAGTGGTGGAAATCGCGAAGGCCATGAACCCGCGTGAATTCGTACCGGCACCGAGGAAAGGGCCGTGGTCGAACACCTCGTATCAGTCGTCGCACATCGTCGGTGGTTTCATCATGGGCGCCGACCCGAAAAACAGCTCGGTCAATAAGCACCTGCAAGTGTGGGGCGTGCCCAACCTGTTTGTGGTCGGCTCTTCCGCCTTCCCACAGAACCCCGGCTACAACCCCACCGGCACCGTGGGCGCGCTGGCCTTCAAAGCAGCAGACGCCATTCGCCGCCTGTACCTGAAACGCCCTGGGGAGATGATCAGCGTATGAAAACTTTCATTTCCCTGGGCGCCTTTGCCCTGTTCGGCCTGAGCCTCAGCGTTCACGCAGCCTCCGGCGCCGACTCGTACAACATGGTGGAAAAAGGCCGCTACCTGGCCGTGCTCGGCGACTGCACTGCCTGCCACACCGTGCCGGGCAAACCGGCGTTTTCCGGTGGCGTGTCGATTGAAACGCCGTTCGGCAAACTGGTCGGCGCCAATATCACGCCAGACCCGGAAACCGGCCTGGGCCACTGGAATTTCGACGACTTCCAGGCCGTGATGTCCGAAGGCCACAGCCGCCGCGGCAAACGCCTGTACGGCGCCATGCCATTCACCGCGTACACCAAGGTCACGCGCGAAGACAACCGCGCCCTGTGGGCGTACCTGCAGACGTTGGAGCCGGTGAACAACCCGGTCGAAACCAACCAACTGCCCTTCCCCTTCAACGTGCGCACCAGCCTCATTGGCTGGAACTGGCTGAACTTCACCGCCGGTGAATTCGTGCCCAACGCGGAAAAAACGCCGCAATGGAACCGAGGCGCGTACCTGGTGGAAGGTCTTGGTCACTGCGGCACCTGCCACACGCCGAAAAACATCATCGGCGGTGACGACAATGACCAGTTCCTCGCCGGTGGCGATTTGCAGGGCTGGATCGCCCCGGACATCACCTCCAACCCGCACAGTGGCATTGGCCAGTGGAGCAACGAGGACATCGTCGAGTACCTGAAAACCGGTGCCAACCGGTTCGACATCGCCTCCGGGCCGATGGCCGAGGCCGTGGAAAACTCGACTCAGCACTGGACCGATGAAGACCTGATGGCGGTAGCGGTTTACCTCAAAGACGGCCAGAAACCGTCGCCAGCGCCGCAGCCGATAGCGGCCGATGACCCGGCGATGGTGGCGGGTAAAGCGTTGTACGCCGACCGCTGCTCCGCCTGCCACGTGCCAAACGGTGAAGGGATCAAAACGCTGTTCCCGAAACTGGCCGCCGCGCCATTGGTTAACAGCACCGACCCGACCTCGCTGATTCGCGTGGTACTGGCCGGCAGCCGTGCCGGTGGCACCGAAGCCGCACCGACAGGGCCCGCCATGCCGGCATTCGCCTGGAACCTCACGGACGAAAACGTCGCCGACGTGCTGACTTACGTACGCAACACCTGGGGCAATGCCGCGCCGGCTGTTACGGCGGGCGAAGTGGCCAATTTGCGCGAGAGCCTGCAATAGGCTTGACCCGGAAACCTTGTGGGAGTGGCTTTAGCCGCGATGCTCTCGAAAAGCATCGCGGCTGATCGGACTGCCGCCCGGCCGCTCCCACAAGCACACGCACCCGTTATGCCCGGCATCACCCAACTGGATAGTCCTTGAGCCCCGGCCCCGCGCCGCGCCAACCTGCTGCCATCCCCAAGGAGACCAGCATGAGCGACTACCGCACCCTCACCCGCCGCGACGCCAATGGCGTGGCTACCATCGAGTTCGATCACCCGCCCATCAACCTGATGGACCGCGAGGTGATTATCGACCTGCTGAAACTGGCGAAAAGTCTGGAAGCCGACCGCGAGACCCGCGTGGTGCTGTTTCGCAGCGCCAACCCTGAATTCTTCATTGCCCACTTTGACCTTGGCAGCCAACTGCACCAGCCCGCGCCGCCGTTACCCGAAGGCCAGGCCAGTTTGCTGAGCGCCCTGTTCACCCGCTTTAGCCGCCTGCCGCAAGTGACCATCGGCGAACTGCGCGGCCGTGCGCGCGGGGCCGGCAGTGAGTTTTTGTTAGCGCTGGACATGCGCTTTGCCTCACGCGAACGCGCCCTATTGGGCCAGCCAGAAGTAGCCGTCGGCTTACTGCCAGGCGCAGGCGGCACGGTGCGCTTGACGCAACTGGCTGGGCGCGGCCGCGCGCTGGAAATTTGCCTGGGCGGCGCCGACTTCGACGCCGACACTGCCGAACGCTACGGCTGGATCAACCGCGCGGTTCCCGACTCGGACCTCAGCGCCCATTGCGAGACGCTGGCGCAACGCATCGCCAGTTTTCCAGCGGCGGGCATTGCCCATATCAAAGCAGTGGTCGACCAGGTGAGCGCCGCACCGCAGGCGGCCTTGGTAGAAGAATCGCAGCGCTTCGGCGCCGACATGAATGCACCAGCGACACTGGAGCGGGTGCAATGGATGATGGAAAACGGCGGGCAAACGGACGGGGAAATGGAGCGCGAGTTGGGTGCCAACCTGGCGAAATTCGGCTAAGCCGGTAAAGCCGTTTTTACAGAACAAGGTGTGGCCTGTAGAGGCGCGCCGGCTTTGCCATTCTCGATTCCGAGTCGTCGGACCGCCGCCTTGGGGAAAGACGTGTGTCCTCCAATCCACCTCCGTCATCCCCGCGCAGGCGGGGATCCAGAATCGCGAAAGGGAACGCCAAGCTCGGCGCTTACGCAACATCTGTAGGACGGGGTGTGGCCTGTAGAGGCGCGCCGGGTTTGCGATTTTGGATTCCGAGTCGTCGGACCGCCGCCTTCGCGGGAATGACGTCAGTCCTCCAACCCACCTCCGTCATCCCCGCGCAGGCGGGGATCCAGAATCGCGAACGGGAACGCCAAACTCGGCGCTTATGCCGGTCGCAAGATGGCCACCGCCTGCTCGCCGTATTGCACGACATACCCGCCATGCGCGCGTTGCCAGTCGCGCGCTGAAGTCGGGTCCGGGAACCAGTGTTTTTCGTAGTCGCCGAAAGCGCCAGCATCCAGGCGATAGCGATCCAGGCAGGCCGCCTCGCGTGTGTCGATTTCAGCTTTACAGGCCGCCCAGTCGGCGTAGCCCAATTCCACCGCCAACAGTCGCAAAAGCGTTTTCAACTGCAAACTGGCGCGGTTGGCCTGCAACGCGGACACGCTCAAACCACCGCTAAGCTTCGCCGCGTGCAGCCGGCGCAATACGGGCAGCGCCACGCTCAAGCTGTCCGAACGAGCGTGCCGCAACAGACGCCGCGCGTGGCTGCGCAGAAAGTCGCTGTTTCGATGGGTGGGGGACAACGGGTTGGATGTAGACCACATAAACCTTTCCTCTTCCAATGTGGCCGTTCTCGCTGCGGCGTGGAGATTCAGGTTGCGGTAAATCCGAAGGAAGAAACCGAACGACAGGTGCGGCTGGCTTTTGCGAGAGCGGGCGCCCTGTCGCGCCCGGCGGCAAGTTTAGTAGGGCGCGTGGCTCAATGACAATAGGGTCGCAGGCATCAGCCGTTAAGCCGCTCAACCAACCGTGCTTGTAACTGCTGCAACTCGGCCGCGTCCGCCTTCTGGCTGGCGTGAACGCCCAGCCCTTCACCGGCATAGCGCGGCACGATATGCATATGAATGTGAAACACCGTCTGCCCGGCTGGCGCCCCGTTGAACTGGGCGATTTGTACGCCGGCCGGTTCCAGTTCCTCAACGATCGCGCGGGTGAGTGTTTGCACCACGGCCATAACCTTGCCCAACGCACCGGTATCGACTTCCAGAATGTTGCGCGCCGCCGAGCGTTTGGGGATCACCAAGGTGTGGCCGAACGACTGCGGGAACACGTCGAGAAACGCCAGCACGTCGTCATCTTCGTAGAGTTTGTAGCAGGGCGCGTCGCCGCGAATGATCTGGGCGAAAATGTTCTGGTTGTCGTAGTCGCCGTGCAAGCTCATCTAGGTTCTCCGTCCGTTGGGCTGAGGGCAAACCATACCGGCTCAGCCCCTCGTCTGAAAACCCCACTATTTTTCAGAATTGCGAGCGCCTCGGCATACCGCAGGTTGCGGCGCGCGGCGCTTTACGGAAAAATCCCCGCCCTTCGCAAACCTGGCGGTCCTACCCTGGCCCACCAGTCATGGCGGCCCTACCAATAATAAACAGCACGGCGATCCGCGCTTGCCCCGAGCAGGCGACGGCACTTATCGCCCCTCGCTGACTACATCCGACACACGCATGCCCCGTTCAGGCCACAAGCCTGAGGCGGGTTCTTTGGCTTGGCAGAATTTAAGGAAAACCGATGTTCAAGTATCTGTCTTTGGCGCTCGCCGCCTTGCTGCTGACGATCAGCCCCTCAATGGCGACGGCTGAAGATGCAGCCCCAATCGTTATCAAGTTTTCCCACGTGTCGGCGGAAAGTACGCCCAAGGGCCAAGGCGCCTTGCTGTTCAAAAAATTGGTGGAAGAACGCCTGGCCGGCAAAGTGAAGGTTGAGGTGTACGCCAACTCCGCGCTGTTCGGCGACGGCGAAGAACTGGCCGCGCTGGCCGATGGCCGTGTGCAAATGCTGGCGCCGTCGCTGTCGAAATTCGACAAGTACACCAAGCGACTGCAAGTGTTCGACCTGCCGTTCCTGTTTACCGATCAGGCAGCGGTCGACCGTTTCCTCAAGCGTGAAAAAAGCCGCGAACTGCTGCGCTCGATGAACAGCAGCAACATCTACGGCCTGGGCTTCTGGACCAACGGCATGAAGCAGCTCTCGGCTAACAAAGCCCTTCACACCCCGACCGATGCCAAAGGCCTGGCCTTCCGCATTCAAGCGTCCAGCGTGCTGGAAGCCCAATTCGCAGCCCTGGGTGCCACCACCGTGAAGCTGCCGTTCGCCGAGACCTACAAGGCGTTGGAAAGCGGCACCGTACAGGGCACGGAAAACCCGTGGTCGAACTTTGTCTCGCAGAAATTCGAGAAAGTGCAGCCGTACGTGACCATCACCAACCATGGCGTGCTGAGCTACATGGTGGTGACCAACAGTAAGTTCTGGACCAGCATTCCGTTCCAGATTCGCACCGAGTTGGAGTCGATTCTGGACGAGGTCACCCTGTCGGTTAACCAGACTGCCGAAGCCAATAACCAGCGCGATTACGAGCAGTTGATCGCGGGCGGAAAAGCCAAAATCATCACCCTGACCCCGGCAGAACAGGCGGCCTGGCGGGAGGCGATGTTGCCGGTGTGGAAGCAGTTTGAAGGTGAGATTGGTGCCGATGTGTTGCATGCGGCGCGGGCGGTGAATCGCAAATAAAAGCGTACCCTCTCCCCCAGCCCCTCTCCCGTAAACGGGCGAGGGGAGCCCATCGGCGTTTACCGCAAGAACACCGATCAGTCCCCTCGCCCCTCGGGGGAGAGGGTTAGGGAGAGGGGGGAAGCTGCGACGCCGCTTTATGCCTCCACCGCCGCCCACTGCTTACCCAAGCGTTTATCCGATACCGCCAGCTTGGTGCCCAGCTGCTGGGCAAACAACGACACCCGATATTCCTCCAGCATCCAGCGATACAGCACCAGCTGTGGATCACGCTTGCCTTCCTGCGCGTGCTTGTCGGCGCGGGCCTGGTATTGCCCCCACAACCCAGCCAGCTCGCCGCTCCACACTCGGTCTTTCTGCAATTGCGAGCCGAGTTTTTCGAAGCGTTGTTCGACGGCCTTCAGGTAGCGCGGCAGTTCCTTCAGCCATTCGGCCGGGGTTTCGCGCACGAAGCCTGGGTACACCAAGTGGCTTAGCTGCGCCTTGATGTCGTTGAGGGCGACGGCTTGAGCCAGGTCGATTTTCCCTTTGAAGCGCTTTTGCAAGCCGTGCCACAGCTTGAGAATTTCCAGGGCCAGGCGCGCCAGGCGTTCGGCATGCTCGGCCCAGGCGCCACGTTTCTTCTCGGCCAGCGCCAGCAAGCCAACGCCGTCGCGGGGCAAGGGGTTTTCGCCGTCGAGAATGCAGGTGTCGAGGCTGGCCAGCAGAATGTCTTCCACCAACCCATCGACCCGGCCAAGGTCGCGGTACAGCAGCCCCAGGTCCGTGAGGCCCGGCAACTTGCTGCGCAGAAATTTCGCCGGCTCGCTGAGCTGTTGCAGGAGCAAGCGTTGCAAGGCGCGACGGTGTTGGAATTCGGCTTCGGCAGCGGTGGCGAAGCGGCCTTCTTTGACCGTGCCGCCCTCCTCCACCAGCGCCGGGTACACGGTCATCGACAGGCCGGCGATGTTTTGCTGCGTGGTCTGCGCCACGGGCGCGAACACCTTGGCTTCCACCGGCTTTTGCTGCTTGTCGGTTTTAACCATGGCCAAGGCGGCCTGGCTGGCTTCGGCAAAGCGCGCGGTCAGTTCGGCCAGGTCGCGACCTTCGCCAAGCAACGTGCCCTGCCCGTCGACCACTTCCAGGTTCATTTTCAGGTGGTTTTCTACCTGTTGCTCCGCCTCGGCCCACGCCTCTTCCGACACTCGCACACCGGTCATACGGAGCAATTCGGCGCTCAATGCCTGAACCAACGAGCCCTGGCCGAAGGCGATGCGCGACAAGGCGGCTTTGACGAAGTCGGGAACCGGCACAAAGTTTTTGCGCAGCGCTTTCGGCAGCTCACGCACCAGCGCAATGCTCTTGGCTTCCAGTAACCCCGGCACCAGCCACTGCAAGCGTTCGCCGGGAATTTGCGGCAGCAGCGGTGCCGGCACGCGCAGCGTTACGCCGTCGCGCGGGTGGTTGGGCTCGAAGTGGTAGGTCAGCGGCAGGCGCAGGTCGCCCAGTTGCAGGTGATCGGGGTACTGCGCGTCGGTCACTTCGCTGGCGTCGCGGGCGAGGATGTCTTCCTCGCGCATGATCAGCAGCTGCGGGTTCTTCGCGCTTTCGGTTTTGTACCAGCTGTCGAAGGTGGCGGTTTGGTAGATATCGGCAGGCAGGCGCGCGTCATAGAAGGCGAACAGGGTTTCTTCGTCGGCGAGAATGTCGCGGCGGCGAGCCTTGGCTTCCAGTTCGTCGAACAGCTCCAGCAGTTCCTGGTTGGCTTTCAGGCACTTGGTCCGCGACTGAATCTCGCCGCGCACCAACCCTTCGCGGATAAACAATTCACGCGCCACCACCGGCTCGATCGGGCCGAAGTGCACGGGCCGGCGACCAACCACAATCATGCCGTACAAGGTGATCTGTTCGAACGCCACCACTTGCCCGCGGCGTTTCTCCCAGTGCGGTTCGAAATGGTTTTTCTTGATCAGGTGACCGGCCAGCGGCTCGATCCAGTCCGGCTCGATTTTGGCCACCTGGCGGGCGAACAGCTTGGTGGTTTCCATCAGCTCGGCGGCCATGATCCATTGCGGTTTTTTGCGGCCGATGACGCTGGACGGGTGAATCCAGAAACGCCGCTGACGGGCGCCGAGATAGTCGCCGTCTTCGGTTTTCTGTCCGATCTGGCTGAGCAAGCCGCAGAGGATGGCTTTGTGTACCGCGGCGTAATCTTTGGCGCGTTGCGCCGCTTCCAGGGATTCGGCGTTTTTGCCGGCGGGCGGATTGGCTTTCGCGTGGAGCTTGGCGTCGCTTTCGCGGGCAGGTTCGCTCTTGCGGGACGAATCGGCGGCGCGGTCGGGGGCCAGCTTGAGTTCGCGGGTGATCAGCACCAGTTGACGGTGAGCGTCGCGCCATTCGCGCAGGCGCAGGTAGTTAAGGAAGTTTTTCCGGCACCAGTTACGCAGCGGGTTGGAACCCAGCTCCTGGCGCTTTTCCTCGAAGCCGCGCCACAGGTTGATCAGGGCGGCAAAGTCGGAGTCGACATCCTTCCACTGCGCGTGGGCCTGGTCGGCGGCTTGCTGGCGGTCCATCGGCCGCTCGCGTGGGTCTTGCACCGACAACGCGCTGGCGACGATCAGCAATTCGTCGAGGCTGCCCAACTTGGCGGCTTCCAACACCATGCGGCCCAGGCGCGGGTCGATGGGCAAGCGCGCCAATTGCCGACCAATCGGCGTCAGCTGGCCTTCACGGTTCACCGCCGACAGTTCTTGCAGCAAGTTGAAGCCGTCGCTGATGGCTTTGCCATCCGGCGGCTCGATAAAGGGGAACGCGTCGATCTCGCCCAGGCGCAGGTGCAGCATCTGCAAGATCACCGCCGCCAAGTTAGTGCGCAGAATCTCCGGGTCGGTGAAGGCTGGGCGTGCGAGGAAATCTTCTTCACTGTAAAGCCGCACACAAATGCCCGGCTCTACCCGCCCGCAACGGCCTTTGCGCTGGTTGGCGCTGGCTTGCGACACCGCTTCTATGGGCAGACGCTGCACTTTGGCGCGGTAGCTGTAACGGCTGATGCGCGCGGTGCCGCTGTCGATCACATAGCGGATGCCGGGCACGGTGAGTGAGGTTTCCGCGACGTTGGTGGCGAGCACAATTTTGCGCCCAGCCATGGGCGCGAAAATCTTCTGCTGCTCGGCCGGCGTCAGCCGCGCGTACAGCGGCAGCACTTCAGTGAAGCGCAAATTGGCTTTGCGCAGCATGTCGGCGCAGTCGCGAATTTCACGCTCGCCCGGCAAGAACACCAGCACATCGCCCGGGCGCTTGCCTTCGCTGCGCTCGAACGCGTCGATTTCGTCCAGCGCGGCGAGAATGCCTTGGTCGACGCTTAGGTCGTCAACCAGGCTCTCGCCCTCTTCGTCAACCTCTGCTACCAAGGGCCGGTACCAGGTTTCCACCGGGAAGGTGCGGCCCGAGACCTCGACAATCGGCGCGTTGTCGAAGTGCTTGGAGAAGCGTTCGAGGTCGATGGTCGCCGAGGTGATGATCACCTTCAGATCCGGACGACGCGGCAGTAGCGTTTTCAGGTAGCCGAGCAGGAAGTCGATGTTCAGGCTGCGTTCGTGCGCTTCGTCGACGATCAGCGTGTCGTACTTTTCCAGGTACCGGTCATGCTGGGTTTCGGCCAACAAGATACCGTCGGTCATCAGTTTGATCAGTGAGCTGTCTTTGCTCTGGTCTTCAAACCGCACCTGATAACCGACCAGCTCACCGAGCGGTGTTCCGATTTCTTCCGCCACTCGCGTCGCCACGCTGCGCGCCGCCAAACGCCGTGGCTGGGTGTGGCCGATGAGGCCGTGCAACCCGCGACCGATTTCCAGGCAGATTTTCGGCAACTGCGTGGTTTTCCCCGAGCCGGTCTCGCCGGCAATGATCAGTACCTGATGCTTGGCCAACGCAGCTTTAATTTCATCGCGCTTGGCGGCGATGGGCAGGCTGTCGTCGTAACGCATCGCCGGCACGCTAAGACGTCGCGCCTCGACCTTGGCGCAGCTCTGCTGGAAGCGCTCCAGCCAGTGCGCCAACTTGCCTTCGTCGGCGTGCCCGGCTTTGCGCAACTCATGCAGCTGGCGACGCAAACGATGACGGTCGGCGACCAAGGCTTGATCAAGGTTTTTCAGCAGGGCATCAAAGGAGGGCGTGGCGTCGGTCATCGGGGGGCGGCAACAGTCAAAAGGCGGGGGCAGATTGTCGCAGATTTTGCCGGTGGTCGGCGTTAGCGACATCTGCCCCGTCTGTTGGCAAAGGCGAATGAGGCGGGCTGGTGCGCGATTGATGCGCCCCATTGGGTTGCCAGCAGCCCTATCGCCTACGGCACATCAATCGTGATCGAAAATGGCACAAGCACCTGCTGCACCTCCGGTTTTTTAGTTGTCGTCTGGTAGTACTTGAATCTAAAGGATGCCGTCGCCTCGCCTAGCCCGCTCTTGCCATCCAGCCACTGCGGCCCGCTCATATCGGAACCGCAATTGGTTACACAGAAGTGTCCGCTGCTAGTCGGGTCCGGTACTCCAAAATCTTTGGGAAAAGGGTTCATGGTAATAGCGATGCCCAGCTCTTTGCCTAGCGGCACAGGCTGGTCATCCAAGAATATCTGCACGCCCACATCGCTCGAAGCCGATTGCATGCCTACACCGACGGCGCCGACTAACGGATAGGTCGCCTCAAACGTGACCATCGGCCTGGTGGAAAGTCCCCCCCAGCATCGAAACTTCATGTCCTGCGTCTTGGCGCCGTCCTCAATCGGTCCAACCGCTTTGAACCGCTGCTGGCTTACATCGGCCAGTTTTATAGTCGAAGTAGTGCTTGGAACCGATACAAAGCCGCACGCTGGCGCTCCGGCATAGGCTATCCAGGGCAGCCGTTGTCCCGCAGCGACCTGCTGGTCAGGGAAGCCAATTCTTTCCTCGTACCGAGTGGATGTCGTTCCATCTTCTGAATAAAACTTAAAACTACCGAGCTGTTCGCTGCCGAGCCTTATCGATACGGGATATTGGCCGTGCGGGTTCGATGACGTCGCGGAGAAAGGTCCCGTTTTTACCATCGACACTCTCAGCACAAAGTTATCGAAGGCTCTGGTTATAGGGAGCGAGCCCCCCGCCACCACCGCTCCTTTGCTCCTCCCGATTTCGATGCCACCCGTTTCGAAAGACGGCCCTTTTCCGAGTAGCTCGACATCGAATGCGACCCCTTGGCTTGTGGACGGGATGCGAAACCGGCTACCGATCGCGGTTGCGCTACTGGGTGGGAAATACACCATCCGCAGCCTTTTGTTTGTAAATTCGGCAGGAAATGTTCCCTGGTCGCACCCGCTTGGCTTCAGGGGTATTTCTTTCAACATCATCAAGGTTTCATTTGGGTACGGATTTTTTGAATCCTCAAACCAGAACTTGTAGTTCAAGAGGTCCGCGCTCGCCTGCATCAACTTTATTTCGCCAAACCCCCCGTCCAAGCCGGGATAACTGCAAACCGCCTGCGCATTAGAGCAAGCCCCGAAGCCAAGCAAGGAAAACACCAGCGCAGGCATGAATGGACGTCGCCTGGCCGAACGGCGGCTGGGCTTTCCTGCGCGTTCACATAGGTCTCGTCGTCCCAATTTCGGTCCGGTGCAGATCCCTAGAATCTGATTGGAAAGTCCCTGACGCCGGGAAAGTCTCCCTGCCACATCCTTGAGCAAACGAAACGTTTTCATCGGCAAACTCGCGAAAGATTCGAAGCCGCAAGCCTGAACGCGAAAGCAATCGGTGAATGCCCGCTACGTCCGCCAGTGATCCATGACATCCAAACAAGGCGATAGGCAAATTTCCTACGCCGACACAGTATCGTAGGCAGGGGCTTGCTGAATTTACCTTCTACCCCAATGCCTTCTCACCAGCCCGCCTTAGCCGGACAAACCCGCCACAAACAAAAACGCCACCTGGGCGGTGGCGTTTTTTTATTCACGGCGGACTTACTTTTTACCGAGCTTTTTCAACTCTTCATCGCGCAGTTCACGACGCAGGATTTTGCCGACGTTGGTGGTCGGCAGCACGTCGCGGAACTCAACGGCCTTGGGCACTTTGTAGCCCGTTACGTTAGCGCGCATGTGCTCCATGACTTGCTCTTTGGTCACGCTGGCGCCCGGTTTCACGACCACGAAAATCTTGATCGCTTCGCCCGACTTCTCATCTGGAATGCCGATGGCGGCGCACTGCATCACACCCGGCAAGGTGGCGAGCACATCTTCCAATTCATTGGGGTACACGTTGAAGCCCGAGACCAGAATCATGTCTTTCTTGCGGTCGACAATGCGCAGGTAGCCGTCTTCCTGAATCAGGCCGATGTCACCGGTTTTCAGCCAGCCTTCGCTGTCGAGAATTTCGTCGGTGGCTTCCTGGCGCTGCCAGTAGCCTTTCATCACTTGCGGGCCCTTGACGCACAGCTCGCCGACCGCGCCGATTTCCAACTCCTTGCCTTCATCGTCGATGACTTTGCACAAGGTGGAGGGCAAGGGAATGCCGATGGTGCCCAACTGAATGGCGTTGAACGGGTTCACGGTGGCAACCGGGCTGGTTTCGGTCATGCCGAAGCCTTCGCAAATGGCGCAACCGGTGACTTCCTTCCAACGCTCGGCCGCCGCTTGCTGCAGCGCCATGCCGCCGGAAACGGTGAGTTTCAGCGAGGAGAAGTTCAGGCGACGGAAGCCTTCGTTGTGGCACAGGGCAACAAACAAGGTGTTGAGGCCTACAAAACCAGTGAACTTGAATTTCGACAGGTCGTTGACCATGGTCGGCAAGTCGCGCGGGTTGGTGATCAGCACGTTATGGCCGCCCAGCAACATCATGGCCATGCAGTGAAAGGTGAACGCATAGATGTGGTAAAGCGGCAGCGGTGCAATGACGATCTCGCAACCTTCATTGAGGTTGGCGCCCATCAGTTGCTTCACTTGCAGCATGTTGGCGATGAGGTTGCGGTGCGTCAGCATCGCGCCTTTGGCCACGCCGGTAGTGCCGCCGGTGTACTGCAGCACGGCGATGTCGCTGCTTTGCGGGTTGGCTTCGTTGACCTTCTGGCCACGGCCTTTGGCCAGGGCGTCGTTGAGTTTGACGGCGTTCGGCAGGTTGTAGGCCGGCACCATCTTCTTCACGTACTTGACCACGCTGTTGACCAGCAGGCGTTTGAGCGGCGAAAGCATGTCGCCGACTTCCGTAACGATAACGTGCTTGACGCCCGTTTTTGGCAGCACGGTTTCCGCCAGGTGCGCCATGTTGGCCAGGCAGATCAGCGCTTTGGCGCCGGAGTCGTTGAATTGGTGTTCCATTTCCCGCGCGGTGTAAAGCGGGTTGGTGTTAACCACCACCAGGCCGGCACGAATGGCGCCGAAAACCACCACCGGGTATTGCAAGACGTTGGGCAGCTGCACGGCGATGCGGTCGCCTGGCTGCAGGTCGGTGTGTTGTTGCAGGTAAGCGGCGAAAGCACCTGACAACTCATACATCTCACCGTAGGTGAGTGACTTGCCCATGTTGCTGAAGGCCAGCTTGTTGGCGAAGCGTTCGCAAGACTGTTTCAGCACCGTTTGAATATTCGGGTACTGATCGGGGTTGATTTCGGCAGCAACCCCAACAGGGTACTTATCCTTCCAGAAATTTTCGATCATGGAAGCCCACTCCTAAGCAACAGCTAATCTTCACCGCGCGATGACGGATGTTTTTGTGATTTTCGTACGTTTTAGCCGTGCTGGCAGGCCAAAAAGCGCGCCGAGATTAGCAGCTTTAAAGGAAGGGGAACAGCACCAAACATGGCCTCACCGGTCAAAAAAATGACCGAAAGCCAGGCTTTCGGTCACGTTTAAAACAAAACCGGTTAAAGCCGACTAGCGGCTTTACGCTCAGGTTTTCAGGCGATATCGCGCAGCTCGCGGCGCAGAATTTTGCCGACCGGCGTCATCGGCAGCGATTCTCTGAACACGATGTGCTTGGGAATCTTGTAGCCGGTGAAGTTCTCTTTGCAGTAGGCCTTGAGTTCTTCGGCGGTCAAGCCACCTTCACGCGCCACCACAAACAACTTCACCGCCTCGCCGGATTTCTCGTCCGGCACGCCAATGGCCGCGCAGCTCTGCACTTTCGGATGAGCCATGACCACGTCTTCGATCTCGTTGGGGTACACGTTGAAGCCCGAGACGATGATCAGGTCCTTCTTGCGGTCGACGATGCGGGTGAAGCCGTCCGGGTCGATGACCGCGATGTCGCCGGTTTTCAACCAGCCTTCGGCATCGAGCACTTCGGCGGTGGCTTCCGGGCGCTGCCAGTAGCCTTTCATCACTTGCGGGCCTTTGATGCACAGCTCGCCACGTTCGCCCAACGGCACTTCTTCGCCGTTGTCATCCACCACTTTGAACGCCGTGCCTGGCACCGGAATGCCGACCGTGCCCAGGCGCGCTTTTTCGCCGTAGGGGTTGGTGCTGGCGACCGGCGAGGTTTCGGTCAGACCGTAGCCTTCCACCACGGTGCAACCGGTAACGGCGTGCCAGCGCTCGGCAGTCGCTTTGACCAGCGCGGTACCACCGGAATTGGTGACTTTGAGATTCGAGAAGTCGACGTTCTTGAATTCCGGGTGATCCATCAGCGCCACGAACAACGTGTTTAGCCCCAGCAGCGCCGAAAAGCGCCACTTTTGCAGTTCCTTAATAAAGGCACCGATGTCGCGCGGGTTGCTGATCAGCACGTTGTGGTTGCCGTTGACCATCATCGACATGCAGTTCGCGGTGAAGGCATAGATGTGGTACAGCGGCAGCGGCGCGATCATCACTTCCTGCCCTGGCTGCATCAGCGGACGACCATCCGGCCCATGCTGGGCCAGGCAGGCGTCAACTTGCTGCATGTTGGCGACCAGGTTGCCGTGGGTGAGCATCGCGCCCTTGGCCACACCGGTGGTGCCGCCGGTGTATTGCAACACTGCGATGTCTTCGAGACCGACCTTCACCGGTTTCAGCGGCTGGCCACGGCCTTGCTTGAGCACCTCTTTGAAACCGACGGCTTGCGGCAAGTTGTAGTCAGGCACCAGCTTCTTGACGTTCTTGACCACGGTGTTGACCAGCCAGCCTTTGAGGGCCGGTTGCAGGTCGCCCATCTTGGCTTCGATCAGGTACTCGATTTCGGTGTCGGGCAGCACTTCCTGCACCAGCTTGCCGAACATGTTCAGGAACACCAGGGCGCGCACGCCGGCGTCTTTGAACTGGTGGCGCATTTCCCGCGCGGTGTACAGCGGGTTGGTGTTGACCACCACGAGGCCGGCGCGCATGGCACCAAACACGGCGATCGGGTAATGCAGCACGTTGGGCAATTGCACGGCGATGCGATCGCCAGGCTTGAGGTCGGTGTGCTTTTGCAGGTAGCCGGCGAACGCGGCGGACAACCGATCCAGCTCAGCGTAAGTCAGCGTTACACCCATGTTGGAGAACGCCGGCCGGTCGGCGTATTTCTTACAGGAGCGCTCAAACACCTCGATGACCGACTTGTAGGCGCCGAGGTCAATCTCGTTCGGTACGCCGGCCGGGCGTTTGTCGCTCCAGAAATCAGGTTGCATTATTTTTATCCTCGTTACCTGAGAGTGTCTGGCCCGCGCATTTGGGGCTGACGGGAACTTAGCAGTTCTGGCATACAGCGCAAATACCAGAGGTAGCGTCATTTATTACGTGAATCTTGCTCAACTCGTGCTGACGGACTAAACGACGCCGGGCTGGGACAAGCCCTGACGCTGGCTCTACAATGCCCCACCGCCCGGTAACCGTATGTAGCGCGTTTGTCACCGCCGGCCGGACGCCCGTCAGGGTCAGACCAGGGATGCAGACAAGGAACGAGGACTGCCATGCTTCACGACGACTTCTGGCTTACGGCCAGCGATGCCGCCCCGCTATTCGTCAACCGTTGGTACGCCGACCACACGCCCAAAGCGGTGGTCATGGTGTCGCACGGCATGGCCGAGCATGGCGGGCGCTATGCAAGGTTGGGTGAAGTATTGGTAGCCGCCGGCTACGAGTTGTATGCCCACGACCAACGCGGCCACGGCCGCACGGCCCAGCGGGGCGTGTTGGGCATGTACGCGGAAAGCAACGGCTGGCAGCGCGTGGTCAACGACCTGGCCAACCTCAACCACCACATTCGCCAACAGCACCCCAATGTGCCGATTTTCCTGCTCGGTCACAGCATGGGCAGTTACATCGGCCAGGCCTACCTCATGCACCACAGCTGCAGCCTGCAAGGCGCGGTGTTGTCGGGTTCGAACTATCAGCCGGTGGGCCTTTACAAAGCGGCGGCGACCATCGCCCGCTTCGAGCGCTGGCGCCAAGGTGCGACGGGGCGCAGCGCGCTGCTGGATTTCCTGTCGTTCGGCTCGTTCAACAAGGCGTTCAAACCCAACCGCACCTCATTCGATTGGCTGAGCCGCGACCCGTTGGAAGTGGACAAATACATCAACGATCCACTGTGCGGCTTTCGTTGCACCAACCAACTCTGGATCGACCTGCTCGAAGGCTTGCAGCAGATCACCCCGGTGACGCAACTCAAGCAGATAGACGCCGATTTGCCCTTGCTGGTAATTGGCGGCAGCCGCGACCCGGTCAGTGAAGGCAAGCGCCTGGAACATCTGACCGCCGCCCTGCGCGAAGCCGGCCACAAGAACACGCTGTTGAAAATTTACCCGGACGCCCGCCACGAGTTGCTCAACGAGACCAACCGCGACGAGGTGACAACCGACCTGCTCGGTTGGCTGGATCAAACCCTGACCCATAGCCGCCGCAGCCAACCCGAAAGCCAGGAGCCTGCATGAGCCAGATGAGCAATACCCCCTACGAAGCCCTCGCAGTCGGCCAGACCGCCAGCTACAGCAAGACGGTCGAAGAGCGCGATATTCAACTGTTCGCCGCCGTGTCTGGCGACCACAACCCGGTGCACCTGGACGCTGAATACGCAGCCGGCACCCTGTTCAAAGAGCGCATCGCCCATGGCATGTTCAGCGGTGCGCTGATCAGCGCGGCGGTAGCGTGCGAGTTGCCTGGACCGGGCACTATCTACCTGGGCCAGACCATGCGCTTCACCTTGCCGGTGAAGCTAGGCGACACCCTGACCGTGCGCCTGGAAATTCTCGAAAAGCTGCCGAAATTCCGCGTGCGCGTGGCGACTCGTGTGTTCAACCAGCGTGATGAATTGGTAGTGGACGGCGAGGCCGAGATTCTTGCGCCGCGTTCGCAGCAGACCGTGACATTGACCGAGCTGCCGCCGATTCAGATCGGTTAAGCGTTTCCTGCGAGATTCTGGGTCCCCGCCTGCGCGGGGACGACTGAGTTTTCGCAAATTTCACCGTCATCCCCGCGCAGGCGGGGATCCAGAATCTCGAATCCGGCACACGTTTTAAGGCTTCTCGCTCGCCTCCCCTTCCTCACTCACCCGCACACTCGCCGTCATCCCGGCGCTCAGCTGAACATCAGCGGGCAGCGGGTCGAGTTTGATGCGCACGGGAATCCGCTGCGCCAGCCGCACCCAGTTGAACGTGGGCTCCACATTGGCCAGTAGCTGCTGATCGGGAATGGCGTTGCGGTCGGTGATGCCGCGGCTGATGCTTTCAATCTGGCCGGTCAGCGCCTGACCCTCGCTCATCAACCACACCTTCACCGGTGCGCCGACGCGAATGCGCGGCAGCTTGGTTTCTTCGAAGTAGGCCTGAACGTAAAACGACTGCTCATCGACCAGCGCCATCATTGGCTGCCCGGCGGTAACGTAGTTACCTTGGGCCAGACGCAAATTGGTGATTTGCCCAGTGCGCGGTGCGCGCAATTCGCTGCGCGCCAGGTTGAGCTCAGCGACGGCCACATCCGCCAGCGCTTCGCGGTACGAGCCCCGGGCAATGTCGGCGGTGATCAGGGCGTTTTCCTTGAGCTCGGCGCTGATGGCTTGTGGGCCAAGCTGAGCACGACGCGAGGCCTCATGTTCGCGCAATCGCAATTGTTGTTGCCGGGTGTTGGCCACGGCTTGCGCTTTATCCAGCGCCGCCTGGTAGCGCTGACGGTCGAGGCTGAGCAACACGTCGCCGGCTTTAACCGACTGGTTGTCGTGCACCTTGAGGTCGACCACCCAACCGGACACATCCGGGGCAATTACCACGACGTCTGCCCGCACGCGTGCATCGCGAGTCCAGGGCGAGAGCATGTAATAACGCCACAGGTCGTAGCCGGCGAACACCGCCACCACCACCAGGCACAGGGTGATCACCACCCGCAGGGTTGAACGCATACCGCCCTCCTCTTCACCAGCGCCCGGTTACGGCAACCACGGCCGCCAGTACGCATACAAACAAGGCGGTGTCGAACAACGCCTCATGCCAAATCCAACGCGCCGCGCCAATGCGCTGCAAGCCAAAGCGCAATAGCCCGGTGCACAACAGCGCCAACAGCGCATACAACAGAAACGGGCTGAGCAATACGCCGCCCAGCGCCCACTCACGCAAGCCCATGTTCACTCTCCTGTGGCGGCGTATACGGGTTGAGTTCCGACTGTTCGCACCACACGCGCCAGCTGTATTGCAGTTGCAATAACGCCGCCTGCGCCAGGCGCCGGTCGATGCTGGCGCCCGACGCGCGCAGCGCTGCTTGCAGCTCGGCGGCCGGTTCGTCCAGCGCCGTTACCGAATGGGCTTCGGGCCCCTCAAGCAGCACCGGCTCCAAGGCGCGCATAAACCGCCGCTCGGCCTTGCGCAGCTCCGGCGCGGCGGCCACTTCCAGGCAGCGCCGCAAGTGCAGCAATTCATCACCCAAATCCAAGCCACTGATGCCGTCATCCCAACGGCTGCGCGATTGCGCCGGCAGCACCGGATAATGCCGCGCCAATTGCAGTAGACGATCAGCCATGCGCCCACCAAACCAGTTCTCGGCCCCGGCCAACGGGCGCTGCGGCAAACGGCTGAGGTCCACCAACATGGCGCGCAACAGCCGCTGCGCATGCCAGGCCGGATGGCGCAGGTCGATCACGCGGAAAATCTGCACGGCAAAGCCCACGCCCAGCACGATGGCCACGCCCTGATTGAGGAATGACGACACGTCAAAACGCATCAGATTCTGTGGCCCGCACAGCACGATAAATTGCAGCGCAAACGAGGTGCAGGTGCCGGCGATGGCCGGTTTGGTCATGCCCAGCAAGGCGAAGAACAGCGGCACGCCCATGGCCAGGCACAGCAGTGGGAAACCGCTTAATTCCGGCAGCAGCAGTTGGCCGACAACAAAGGCCACGGGCAACGAATAGATCACGCCGCGCAGAAAGCCGAGGCCGATTTGGGTGGCGTTTTCGCGGTTGGCGAACAGGCTGCAAAGCACGGCGGTCATGGTCAGACCACCGGCGGCAGAGGTCCAGCCAGTGGCCAGCCAGAACGCCGCGATGAGCAAAAAGGCCACGCCGCTGCGAAAGCCATACAACGACGCCATTTGAATGTCGCGGTGCCAGGACAGGGCTCGCGGCGCATCATCCGGCGCTACACCCTGCTCAACCGCCTCCAGCGCCTGATGCGCGGCCAGCACTTGGCGCACCAGCAAGGCCAGGCGGCCGACGGAATATTGCTGAACGGTGGACAGCGAGGCGTCATCGGCGGCGGCAATCAGCCGTTCGCGCAATTCAAGCAATTGCGGTATGTGCGGATCGGCCAGCGCCGCTTGCACTTCATCCAACAGCGGCCGTAGCTGCTCGGTTTCTGCTGGCGACAGCTGCCGCCATTGCCGCGCCACGCCGCGTGCAAGGCGCAGTTGGGTGAGTAAGTCACGGCTGAGCACACGCAAGGCCACTGCCCGTTGACGCCCGCGACTGCCCTCGAACCAGGCGTGCTCGCGCTGAGCGTCTACCGCAACGATGCGACCCAGCGCGCCCAGCAACCCTTGCCGCTCCTGACGCTCGCCATTGAGCGCCGCGCCTGACGCCTGCAACCCCGCGAGCCAGGCATCGCGCGCCTGCTTGGCCAACAACTGCTCGACTCGCTGCGGCCACAGCAGCGCGCTTACTACGGTGGCGCAGACAATGCCGAGCGAAATTTCCGTGCAGCGCGCTACGGCTTGGTCGAACACATTCAGCGGGTTGCCAATGGCGGGCAACGCGATGATCACCACGGTGTAGCCGGCCAGCACAAATGCATACGCCCACGCGCTGCGCAGCAAGGTCGACGCTGCCGTGCAGATGCCCAGCCAGGTCGCCAGCACCAGCAGGAACAGCCAGGGCGTTTGCGCAAAAAGCGCCATCACCACCACCGACATCACCGTGCCCACCAACGTGCCGCACAACCGCGCCAATCCTTTCTGAACCACCATGCCCGACAACGGCTGCGCGACGATCACCGCCGTCATCAGCGCCCATTGCGGCTGCTCCAAACCAAAACGCATTGCGCACCACAACGCCAGGCCGGCGCCCAGAAGCGTTTTGATCGCAAATTTAACCGCAGGGATTTCAGGCGCTACAAAGGCCTGCAAATTAGCGCGCACTAAGCAAAACCTTTTAAGAGATACGGTTCAACATAGCTGGGACTGCTGGAAAACGGGAATGGTGCGAGCGGGATTCGCAGCACACCAAATCGCGGGCAAAAAAAAGGGCAACCTAAGTTGCCCAAATTGCCTTGCGTGCCCGTGAAACCGTAGTGACCGCTTACTGCTGTGCTTTGTGCTTGCGGATGTCACTGCGGATGAACCAACCAATCCCACCAAAAAACGCGAACATCAGCGCCACTGTGGCCAGACCTGCGAATACTGCTACGTCGAAAAACATGGAAGCCTCCAGGTATGTTCGTTTGAACATAGGTTCTGCAAAGAATAGACACAGGATAGGGAGTCGATTCGGAAGCGAACTTGATCTGGGTCAACGGCGAATAACGTGGCGTGTTGGGAAAAATCGGTGGTTGCTGTCAGACGACAGCAACGCGGGGGCAGCAATCAGGGCTTTTTTGGCTTGTTCTTGGGTTTTTTCTTTTTCGCCTGGGTCAGCGGCAGCGCCTGTTCGAACGCCTGGCGCACTTCGTTCAAGCGCTTGTCGTTGAGGTCGTGGATGCGTTTGTCGCGCTCGGCGGTAAAGTCGATCAGCTTGCTGTCAGTGCTCATGGCTGGGACCGAATAAGGCGAAAAGTGAGGTTAAGCCGCGGCGCGCAGGGTTTGCGCGTTTTGGCGACCTGATGCTGCCAATAATGCTGCGTCTGCCCGGCCATGACCAGTAGCGAACCGTGCTCAAGCATCAACGAATGCTCGATACGACTGCTGCCGACGCGGCGCAGGTCAAAGCGTCGCTCGCCGCCCAGGTTCAGCGACACCACGGTGGGATTGACCCCCAGCACCGCTTCGTTGTCGCTGTGCCAGCCCATTGAATCCTGGCCGTCGCGGTAATGGTTGATGAGCAGCCCGTTAAAGCGCTCGCCCACTTCCGTTTGCACGCGCTCGCGAATGTCGGCGAGTAGCGGCGTCCACGGCAATGGCTCGTGGGTCATGCCGGAATAGCGGTAACGGGCATCGCTGTCGCCATACCAAGCGAGCAAGCGCGGCACGGGAAAATGCTGACCGTGAATAAACACACTCGGCTGTTCCCACGGCGTTTGCGTCAGCAACTCGTTGAGCCAGCGATCAGCCGTGGGCTTGTCGACCCACTCGGGCGTGTAACGCAAATCGGCGTTGGGAAGGGCAATCGGCGCGGTATCGAAAAGGTCCAAAACCAGTCCTGCAACAGTTGGGCAACGGCAGAGGCTGGTGCCGCTACACTTCCACATCCACCCACAGACCCTGACGCGGCAACTGCTCGATCAGGTCCTGGTCTTCCTCGGCCACCTCCCCTTCGGCCAGCTCGGCGGCGCTGTAGCCGCGACGCTGACGGCGCCGGCGCTGCTCTTCCCACAGCAACTCCTCGGCGTCTTGCGGATGACGCTTATCGAGCGCGACCGGACTTTCTTCGGCGCTGCTTTCGGTGGGCGCTACCGCAGGCACCACCGGAACCGGTTTGACCGGATCCTGCTGGGTGGTAACCGGAGCGAGGCTATGGGGAATCGGGGGAAGCATTGTTTAGCTATCCTCTGAAGACCGACAGGTTCGGCACGGGAAAAAATGCGGGCCTTTACCAAGGCTTTCGGCCATCAAATCGACGACTTTAGCGGCGTATCGCTACACTTTTAGCATATAGATATGCCTTTATGCTCTTTTTGACGCTGTACCGCGCGCGGTGTTCAAAGCGCCAGTAAGCAGTTGATGTTGATCGCCTTTAGCCAGAGCCGCCGGGTTCCGTTACCATAGCCGGCTTTTTCACCGCGGGAGACAGGCATGGCGCAGCAGTATGAACCGGGGCAACGCTGGATTAGTGACAGCGAAGCGGAGTTGGGCTTGGGCACGGTCCTGATGCAGGACGGCCGCATGCTCACCATGCTCTACCCGGCCACTGGTGAGACCCGCCAATACGCCACCCGCAACGCGCCGCTGACCCGCGTACGTTTTTCGCCCGGCGATGAAATCACCCATTTCGAAGGCTGGAAGCTGACGGTTCAGGAGGTCGACGACGTCGACGGCCTACTCGTCTATCACGGCCTAAATGCGCAGAATCAGTCGGTGACGCTGCCGGAAACGCAGCTCTCGAACTTCATCCAATTCCGTCTGGCCAGCGACCGCCTGTTTGCCGGCCAAATCGACCCTCTCGCCTGGTTCGCCCTGCGCTACCACACGCTCGAACACACCAGCCGCCAGCTGCAATCGTCGCTCTGGGGCCTGGGTGGCGTGCGTGCACAACCCATCGCGCACCAGTTGCATATCGCCCGTGAAGTGGCCGACCGCATCGCCCCGCGCGTATTGCTGGCCGACGAAGTGGGCCTGGGCAAAACCATCGAAGCCGGCCTGGTTATTCACCGCCAGCTGCTGTCTGGCCGCGCCAACCGCGTGCTGATTCTGGTGCCGGAAAACCTTCAGCATCAGTGGCTGGTGGAAATGCGCCGCCGCTTCAACCTCGACGTCGCGCTGTTCGATGCCGAGCGCTTTATTGAAAGCGACGCCAGCAACCCGTTCGAAGATTGCCAGTTGGCGCTGGTCGCCCTGGAATGGCTGTGCGACGACGACAAAGCGCAAGACGCGCTGTTCGCTGCCGGCTGGGATTTGCTCGTGGTCGACGAAGCGCACCACCTGGTTTGGCACCCGGAACAAGCGAGCCCGCAGTACCGGCTTGTTGAGCAATTGGCCGAAGTGATTCCCGGCGTACTGCTGCTCACCGCCACGCCCGAACAGCTCGGCCAGGACAGCCACTTCGCGCGCCTGCGCCTGCTCGACCCGGCGCGCTTCCACGACCTGGAAGCTTTCCGCGCCGAAAGCGCCAACTACAAGCCGATTGCCGAAGCGGTGCAGGAGTTGCTCGACCAGGGTCGCCTGTCGCCCGCTGCGCACAAAACCATCCGCGACTTCCTCGGTGCCGAAGGCGAAGCGTTGCTCGCCGCTGTCACCGACGGCGATATCGAAGCGTCGGCCCGCCTGGTGCGTGAACTGCTCGACCGCCATGGCACCGGCCGCTTGCTGTTTCGCAACACCCGCGCTGCCGTGCAAGGTTTCCCGGAGCGCGAACTGCACCCGTACCCGCTGCCGTGCCCGGATCTGTACCTGGAGCTGCCGGTGGGCGAGCACGCCGACCTGTATCCGGAAGTCAGCTTCCAGGCCCAGCCTGAGGCGAGCGAAGAAGAGCGCTGGTGGAAATTTGACCCGCGCGTCGATTGGCTGATCGACACCTTGAAAATGCTCAAGCGCGTGAAGGTGCTGGTGATTTGCGCCCACGCCGAAACCGCCATGGACCTCGAAGACGCCCTGCGCGTGCGCTCGGGTATTCCGGCCACGGTGTTCCATGAAGGTATGAATATTCTGGAACGCGACCGGGCAGCGGCTTATTTCGCTGATGAAGAATTCGGCGCTCAGGTGCTGATCTGTTCGGAAATCGGCAGTGAAGGCCGCAACTTCCAGTTCTCTCATCACTTGGTGCTGTTCGACCTGCCGGCCCACCCGGACCTGCTCGAGCAGCGCATCGGCCGCCTCGACCGCATCGGCCAGAAACACACCATTCAACTGCACGTGCCGTATCTGGAAAACACGCCTCAAGAGCGTCTGTTCCAGTGGTACCACCAGGCACTGAACGCCTTCCAGGCCACCTGCCCCACCGGCAACGCCCTGCAACATCAGTTCGGACCGCGCCTGCTGCCGATGCTGGAAAACGCTGACGACGGCGACTGGCAGGTGTTGGTCGACGAGGCCAAAGCCGAGCGCATTCGCCTTGAAAGCGAGCTGCACAGCGGCCGTGACCGCCTGCTGGAACTCAACTCCAGCGGCTCCGGCGAAGGCCAGGCATTGGTTGAAGCAATCCACGAGCAAGACGATGAATTCGCCCTGCCCATTTATATGGAAGAGCTGTTCGACGCCTTTGGCATCGAGAGCGAAGACCACTCCGAGAACGCCTTGGTACTGCGCCCGAGCGAGAAAATGCTCGACGCCAGCTTCCCCCTGGGCGACGACGAAGGCGTGACGATCACCTACGACCGAAACCAGGCGTTGTCCCGCGAAGACATGCAGTTCCTCACCTGGGAACACCCGATGGTGCAAGGCGGTATGGACCTGGTGCGCAGCGGCTCGATGGGCAACACCGCCGTCGCGCTGATCAAAAACAAAGCGCTGAAGCCCGGCACCGTGTTGCTCGAATTGCTCTATGTGAGCGAAGTCGTGGCGCCGCGCGTGCTGCAGCTTGGGCGTTACCTGCCGCCGGCCGCCCTGCGCTGCCTGCTCGACGCCAGTGGCAACGACCTGGCCGCCAAGGTCTCGTTTGAAAAACTCAACGACCAACTCGAAGCCGTACCGCGAGCCAGCGCCAACAAGTTTGTGCAGGCGCAACGCGACAGCCTCAATCAGCAACTCAACTCGGCCGAAGGCAAAATCAGCCCCCGCCACGTTGAGCGCGTTGAAGAAGCCAAACGCCGTCTGGCCGCCGACACCCAGGAAGAACTGGCGCGCCTCACCGCCCTGAAAGCAGTGAACCCCAACGTGCGCGACAGCGAGCTGGAAACCTTGCGCAGCCAGTGCGAGCAAGGGTTGGCCATGCTCGACAAAGCGGCCCTGCGCCTGGAAGCCATTCGGGTGTTGGTCGCCGGTTAATTACCGCGCCCATAAAAAACGGCAGCCCTCGGGCTGCCGTTTTTGTTTACGCCGCCTAGTGGCTAAACGCGTCGCTTATTTCGGGTATTTCTGGTGGAACAAAGCGATTTGTTTCTCAGGCTTTCTTTCTTCTTTCATCAGGCCGTACACCACGCGCTCGCCTTTAGGGCCGCCACCGATTTCGGTGTAGCTGAAGGTTGGCTCGCCGGTTTTGTACATGTCCATCATGTCGCCGTAACGGGCGAACACGTAAATGATGCCGTCCTTGCGAATTTCACCGTAGAACGGGTTGCCAGGCACCAGGCTTACGTCGAGAAAACGCGCAGCGGCGACGTCTTTGAGCGCCAGGTTCTGGTCTTCAGCTTTCAGGCCAAGAATGACCGAGCGGCCGAAGTTGTCTTTCTTCTCCAACGGCTTGAGCACCGGAGCCTGGCCGGTTTGCAAGAACTGGCTGAACACCGCGTAGTCGTCGAATACATAGACTTCGCTCTGGGTACGCACCTGATACCAATCGGTGTTGTTCAGCGCTACGTCCGGCGCTTTGCCGGCAGGCTTGGCAGGCGTCTGCGCGGTGCTCGCGCAGGCGCTGACGGCAGCGGCCAGCAAGGCAATGGCGACGGGTTTGATGTAACGCGACTGGATAAACAACATGGCAACTCCTCTGAGGTAAACGCAGGCTTGCAAACTGCCCGAGTTCCGTGACGGAGGAATTAATTTTTGATGTATGAATGATGACAGCGGCAAGCGGAAGCGTTTCCACCGCTCGTAGGAGCGAGCTTGCTCGCGAAGCTCTTGAGATCAACAGCTTCGCGAGCAAGCTCGCTCCTACACGCTACATACCGTTAATGCCCGGCGCTGGCCTCTGGCCCGGCTTTAGCGGTGAACGGCGGCTTGGCCAGCCAGACAATCACAATCAGGCCCATGAACATCCAGCCCAGCAAGGTGAAGTAGTCGATGGTCGAGAGCATGTACGCCTGGCTTGTGACCATCTGATCCAGTTGCGCATAACTCTGGGCACCGGCGCCGCCGAGGTTGTGCAAGGCCTCACGCGTGGCGGGGTCGTACACGCTGATGCTTTCGGTCATGTAGGCATGGTGCTGGTCGGCGCGGCGGATCCAGATCCACGTGGTGAGCGATGCCGCGAAGCTGCCGCCCAGCGTGCGCAGAAAGGTGGCCAAGCCCGAGCCGTCGGCGATCTGATTCGGCGGCAAGTCCGACAGCAAAATCGTCAACGTCGGCATAAAGAACAGCGCAACGCCTATGCCCATGAACAGCTGCACCAGAGCGATGTGCTGGAAGTCCACCTCGGTGTTGAAGCCGGCACGCATAAAGCAGCTCAAGCCCATGGCCAGAAATGCCAGACCGGCCAGCAAGCGCATGTCGAATCGCGGCCCGTACTTGCCTATGAACGGTGACAGCAGCACGGGCAGTATTCCCAGTGGCGCGGCGGCAAAGCCAGCCCAGGTGGCGGTGTAGCCGAGCCGGGTTTGCAACCACTGCGGCAAGATCAGGTTGATGCCGAAGAACGCGGCATAGCCGAGCACCAATACCAGCGTGCCGTAGCGAAAATTGCGGTAGGCGAACAAGCGCAGGTTGACCACCGGATGGGCGTCGGTCATCTCCCAGATGACAAAGAAGGCCAGCGCCACCACGGAAATCGCGGTGCCGACAATAATGAAAGTCGATTCAAACCAGTCGGCGTCGTTGCCTTTGTCGAGCACGATTTGCAGGGCGCCGACACCCACGATCAACGCCATCAAGCCCACATAGTCCATGGGCTGGCGGCTGGTAACCACCGGCCGCGCTGCCAGTTGCTGACGCACCACGAACGCGGCGAACAGACCAATCGGCACGTTGATAAAGAAAATCCACGGCCAGCTGTAGCTGTCGGTAATGGTGCCGCCCAGAATCGGCCCGGCAATTGGCGCCACTACCGTGACCATGGCCAGCAAAGCGATGGCCATGCCGCGTTTAGACGGCGGGTAGATGGCGATCAGCAGCGTCTGCGCCATTGGGTAGAGCGGCCCGGCGACGATGCCTTGCAGCACGCGAAAACCCACCAGCTCAGGCATCGAGCGGGAAATACCGCATAGAAACGAGGCCAGCACGAACAGCAGCGTGGCCCACAGAAATAACTTCACCTCGCCAAAGCGCCGGCTCAGCCAGCCCGTGAGCGGCAGCGCGATGGCGTTGCTCACCGCGAACGAGGTGATCACCCAAGTGCCCTGCTCCGCACTGACGCCCAGGTTGCCGGAGATGGTCGGCAACGCCACGTTGGCGATAGTGGTGTCGAGCACCTGCATAAAGGTGGCGAGCGACAAGCCGATGGTGGCGAGCAGCAGGCTGGGCGGTGTGAATGACGCTTTGGTATCCATGGCTTTTCCTGACGGGCGCAACGCCTGGCGATTAACGCTGAGCGGTTTTAGCCACGGCGCTGTTCTGTTGAATCAGCTGCTGAATCAACGCGTCAGCCTGCGACAGTTGCTGCTGGTACACGTCCGTTTCAAAGGCCGGCTGCTGCCGCGCTTTTTGCGCCAACACCGGGCCGCTTTGGTCATGCAGATCGACATCCACTTGTGTCGACAAACCAATACGCAGCGGATGCTCGCGCAGCTGTTCGGGGTTGAGCACCACACGAACCGGCACGCGCTGCACGATTTTGATCCAGTTACCGGTGGCGTTTTGCGCAGGCAGCAAGGCGAACGCGCTGCCCGTGCCGGCGCCGAGGCTGTCGATGGTGCCGCTGAAGGTGACGTCGTCGCCGTAAAGGTCGGAGGTGATGTGCACGGCCTGGCCGATGCGCATCTCAGCCAACTGGGTTTCTTTGAAGTTGGCGTCGATCCACAGCTGGTCCAGCGGAATCACGGCCATCAACGCGGTGCCCGGCTGCACGCGCTGGCCCAGCTGCACGGTGCGTTTGGCCACATAACCGGTGACCGGCGCGATCAGCGTGGTGCGCCCGTTTTCCAGGAACGCCTGGCGCAACTGCGCGGCGGCGGCCTGAACGTCCGGGTGCGAGGCCACGCTGGTGTCGTCGACCAGGGCGCTGCTGGTGTTCAGGCGCTGCTGGGCATCGCTCAGGGAGCCTTGTGCGGCGGTCAGGTCATCGCGGGCGTGGGACAGTTCTTCCTGGGAAATCGCCCCGCTTGCTGCCAGGGTTTTGCGGCGGTTGAAGTTCTCCTGAGCCTTTTGCACCGCCGCTTTTTGCGCCAGTACCTGGGCTTTCAAGCCATCGACATTGCTGTACAAACCGCGCACTTGGCGCACGGTGCGGGCCAGGTTGGCTTCGGCACTTTGCAGGGCGACTTCGGCGTCGTTGGGGTCGAACTTGACCAGCACCTGGCCTTGTTGCACCAGGTCGCCATCGTCAGCACCGATGCTAATCACGGTGCCAGTGGCCAGTGGCGTAACGGAGACCACGTTGCCGTTTACGTAGGCATCGTCGGTGTCGACGCTGAAACGGCCATACAAGTGATACCAGGCCCACGTGCCGGCGCAGGCCACCAGAACCACGACCAGCAAACCCAACAGCAGGGCTTTGCGTTTGCCTGGATTGGCGTTGGTTTGTTCGGAAGTTGCGGTAGGAGTAGCCATGGCAATTACCTTGTTTGTTCAGACAGAGGGGCGGTACTCGCAGCGAGGTGCTCGCCTTGGTAACCGCCGCCGAGGGCCTGCATCAGTTGGATCGACAAATCGATTTGCTCGGCATTCAGACTGGCGAGCTGGCGTTGCGACTGGAGCAATTGCTGCTCGATGGTCAATACATCGAGGTAATTGCCGATGCCCGAGCCGAAGCGCTGTACCGCCGTGTTGTACGACTGCTGCGACACGTCGGTGGCGCGCTGCTGGGCGACGATCTGGCGGGCAATGGCCTGAAGCTGATTGATGGTGTCGCTGACATCGTTGAGGGCACCGATCAGGCTTTTGTTGTACTGCGCGACGGCCAGGTCGTAGTCGGCGTCGCGGCCGTCCAGGTCGGCGCGCAGACGGCCACCGTCAAAAATCGGCAGGGACACGGCAGGGGCAATATTGAAGAACCGACTCGGTGCGCCAAACAGGGAGTCGCCCAGCAACGACTGGGTTCCAGCGGCCGCGGTGAGGTTCAGGTTGGGGTAGAACTGCGCCTTGCCGGCCTCAATGTTTTTGCTCGCCGCTTCAACCCGCCAGCGCGCGGCGACCAGGTCGGGGCGCCGCCCCAGCAGCTCGGCCGGCAGCGACGACGGCAACGCCACGGCGCTGGGCTGCAGCACCGCCGGACGGGCGATCTCGTTGCCCCGATCCGGCCCTTTGCCCAACAACACGGCCATGGCCACGCGGGCGCTTTGTAGGCGTTTTTCGGCGTCGATCAGTTGCTCTTGCGAGCTGGCCGCCAGGCTTTCGGTTTGCTGGTACTGGTATTCGCTGTCGATACCCGACTGCAAGCGGCGCTGGCCGAGGTCGAGCATTTCTTGCGTGCGCTTCACGTCTTCCTGGGCGAGGTCGCGAACGATATAGGCCTGCCCCAAGTCGCTGTAGGCGCGGGCGACGTTGGCGGCGAGGGTCAGCGACGCGGCCTGGCGATCCACTTCAGCAGCGCGGGCCTGGCCCAATGCCGACTCCCACGCGGCGCGCTCACCGCCCCACAGGTCAAAGCTGTAGTCGAAGCCGAGCTGGGCGCTGCGCAAGGTGCTGTAAGCGCCGCCCTGCCCGAGCGGGTCTTGGTCGCGAGCCAGGCGTGAACGGCTGACGCTGGCCTGGGCGTTCACTTTAGGCATGCGCGCGGCATCTGCGCCCATTGCGGCGGCACTGGCCTGATGCGCCCGGGCGCTGGCGATTTGCATGTCGGGGCTGTCACGAAGCGCCTCGTTGATCAGCGCATCGAGTTCGCTGTCGCCAAGACTCGTCCACCAATCGCGCTGCGGCCAGGCCGCCGGTGACAGGGTGATGCCTTGCAGACTCTGCCCCGCTTTCAAGGTCTGCGCGTCCAGGCTTTCGCCTTCGGTGCTAAGACCGCGATAGTTAGCGCAGCCGGCCAACAGCAGGGCGGCGAACGTCAGGCTGAACCCGGTTTTCAGGGAGCGGTTCATGCGTCACCCCCGAGGCGTTCAATCACGATCGAGTCGCCTGCTGCCAGCAACATCTTTTTCAGCAGCCCTTCGAGCGTTTCGAGTTCGGCAGCCGTCAGCGCGGCAGTGAAGTCGTTCATGGCAGCGGCGCCAATGGTCGGTAGCAGCGCATTGAGGGCACGGCCTTCATCCGTCAACGACAAGCGCACCTGGCGACGGTCGCTTTCGCTGCGGGTGCGGCTGATCAGGTTTTTCTGCTCAAGGCGGTCAAGCATCCGCGTCATCGAGCCGCTGTCCAGGGACAAATGGCGGCACAACTCGGCCGGGGTGTCGTAGCCCTGCAAAATGATCATCAGCACTTTGAACTGTGCGGCCGTCACGCCGTGAGGCACGAGGTAGCTGTCGAGAATGCGGTCTTTGAGCAACGCAGCGCGCCCCACCAGCATGCCGATGCGCACGTATTCGAAAGTTTCGGGGGTGTAATGGGACATTGGAATCACCGATAGCTGCCTAGGCAGGTAGTGGCGTCCACTTTACTGCCTAGGCAGTTAAAGTCAACGAAAATACTTAGGCCACTATCGGAATTTCCTGATAGGAAACATCGAAGCGCCCGATGGTTTTCGGGCGGCTTCTGATTAGCGGAGAGGAAAAGGCGCGCTTAAGCGGCAGCAGGAACGCCGCTGTGGAAGCGGAAGTCAGGATCGGGAGTTTCGATAAGCTCGCGTTCTTTCTCTGCGATCTCAACGATTTTGCCTTGAATGTCCGCTTCGTCGCCGTACTGGTAGGCGAGCTTGAGGTAGTCCTGAAAATGTCGCGCTTCGGACTTGAGCAAGCTGCTGTAGAACTTGCCTAACTCCTCGTCCAAGTGCGGCGCCAGGGCGGCGAAACGCTCGCAGGAGCGGGCCTCTACAATGGCGCCCACCAGCAGCGAGTCGGTCAGGCGATAGGGTTCGTGGTTTCGAATCAGCTTGCGCAGTGCCCCGGCGTAGCGCGCCGAGCCGACGTTGAACCACGGCATACCGCGCTTTTTCATCAAGCCCAGCACCTGCTCGAAATGACGCAGCTCCTCGCGGGCCAGGCGGGACATCTTGTTCTGCAGGTCCAGCTTGTTGCTGTACTGGAACATGAATTGGAACGCCGAGCCGGCGGCCTTCTTTTCATTGTTGGCGTGGTCGATCAACAGAATATCGAGGTTATTCAGTGCCGCTTCCACCCAACTGGCGGGCGTGGGGCAAAGCAGGAAGGCGTCGATTTCAGGAAGAACAGGCATAAATCACGGCTGGGCAATTGGGCAGGCGGCGGATTATACGGCGGTGTTCGCTGTAACGCGCGTGGGAAACGGTTGATCCACATCATTCAGCGCAGCGCTGAGCTAAACCTATAGTGCCGCCGCACGACCATGCCGATAGACAGTGAGGACACGACCATGCAAGCCGTTCGCAGCATTCTGGTGATTATCGAACCCGACCATCCCGAAGGCCACGCGCTGAAGCGCGCGAAGCTGATTGCCGGCGTTACCCAGTCGCATCTGCACCTATTGGTATGCGACAAGAAGCACGACCATTCCGGCTTGCTGGACGTTCTAGGCAACGGTTTGCGTGAAGAGGGTTACAGCGTCTCCAGCCAGCAAACCTGGCATGACAACCTGCACCAAACGGTTATCCAGGTTCAGCAAGCCGAAGGCTGCGGCTTGATCATCAAAGACCATCGCCCAGACAGCCCGCTGAAAAAAGCCATTCTCACGCCGGAAGACTGGAAGCTGCTGCGGTATGCGCCCTGCGCGGTACTGATGGTGAAAACCGAACGGGCGTGGACACAGGGAGTCATCCTGGCCGCTGTCGATGTTGGGAATAGCGACGGTGAGCACAGAGCGTTGCATGCCAGCATCATCAACCACGCCTTTGAAATTGCCGGGCTGGCCAAAGCCACCCTGCACGTCATCAATGCTCACCCCTCGCCGATGCTGGCTTCGGCCGATCCGGTGTTTCAACTGAGCGAAACCATCGAAGCCCGCTACCGCGAGCGGTGCAAAACCTTCCAAGAGGAATTCGGCTTCGGTGACGAGCAATTGCACATCATGGAAGGGCCGGCCGATGTGATGATTCCATTCACGGCGAAAAAGCTCGGCGCCGTCGTTACGGTAATGGGCACCGTGGCACGCACCGGGCTTTCCGGCGCGCTGATTGGCAACACGGCCGAGGTGGTGCTGGATCAGTTGGAGAGCGATGTGCTGGTACTTAAACCGGACACGGTGATCGCGCACTTGGAGGAGCTGGTGGCGCAACGTTGACCGCGCCAGTAGTGACGCCCTGCCAGAAACCGCCTGCTAACGGCTTTTTTTTACGCCTTCACACGCGGCTTTCGATGCCTTCGCGTAGAAATCGTGGCGCTATGTAACGGTCGTAGTGGGCTTCGGACAGAAGGAAGAATTCCCGGTCGATGGCGTCGCGCAGTTCCGGCAGCGACCAGTCGCGAAACTCGGGCAGCAGCACCATGCCGTAAGCCTCCAACTGGTTAATCACTCGCGCGCCCCGGGCGATCAGTTGGTAGGCCCAGCAGTATTCCGATTGTTCAGGCACAAACCGGATCTGCCGTTGTTCAAGCTGCTGACGCAACCGCGCAGCGTCAAACACGTCGACCTTGGCGGCCATCACCTGAACCAAAAGAATTTCCAGGCGTAACCACACGGCGCGTTTTTCTTCATCGGTATACAGGTTCCAATTCACCACTTCATGGTGAAAACGCTTACAGCCGCGACAGACCAGATCCCCATACACGGTGGAACACAGGCCGACGCAGGGCGTTTTTATGCGGTGATTGGACATAGGCAGACGGTGACAGAAAGGCAGGAACAGGCCGGCATCTTAGCCCTTTGTCTAGAGGGGGTCACCCCGGAGGTTGTAGGGGTTTGTCTTACCTTTACTGCGCTTTTCCAGTAGAATCGCCGGGCCATTCTTAGGCGTGATGTCCGTTAGAAGCTGTTTTCAAAGCGTCACGAGCACAGTTAATCCCGCAGGAACGCAGTTGGCTGGGTTACCACGATTCGCCGGTAGTCCAGCCAGCCCTCATCTAAACGTCCTGCAGGCGTAAAACTTTGAAAGCAGCTTCTGGATGCGTCCCGGACAACCCTATGGGACCACTGATGAGGGTAATAACTGTGCTTGAAGCCTATCGCAAACACGTTGCAGAGCGTGCAGCTCAGGGTATCGTGCCCCAGCCGCTAAACGCCGAACAAACTGCCGGCCTGGTTGATCTGCTGAAAAACCCGCCTGCAGGCGAGGAAGAATTCCTCGTTGACCTGATCACCAACCGCGTACCACCAGGCGTAGACGAAGCTGCCTACGTGAAGGCCGGTTTCCTCTCCGCTGTCGCCAAAGGCGAAGCCACTTCTCCGCTGATCAGCAAACAACGCGCCGTTGAGCTGCTCGGCACCATGCAAGGCGGTTACAACATCGCCACCATGGTTGAGCTGCTGGATAACGCCGAGCTCGCCCCTACCGCTGCCGAACAACTCAAGCACACCCTGCTGATGTTCGATGCGTTCCACGACGTGGCCGAAAAAGCCAAGAACGGCAACGCTCACGCTAAAGGCGTGCTGCAATCGTGGGCTGACGGCGAATGGTTCCAGAAGCGCCCAACCCTGGCTGACAAAATCAGCCTGCGCGTGTTCAAAGTAACCGGCGAAACCAACACCGACGACCTGTCGCCTGCTCCTGATGCCTGGTCTCGTCCAGACATTCCGTTGCACGCCCTGGCCATGCTGAAAATGGCTCGTGACGGCATCGTTCCGGACGTGCAAGGCTCCATCGGCCCGATGAAGCAGATCGAAACCATGCGCGGCGAAGGCTTCCCGATTGCCTACGTCGGTGACGTGGTGGGTACCGGTTCTTCGCGTAAATCCGCCACCAACTCGGTGCTGTGGTTCTTCGGCGACGACATTCCGTACGTACCGAACAAACGTGCCGGTGGCTTCTGCTTCGGCTCGAAAATCGCTCCGATCTTCTACAACACCATGGAAGACGCCGGCGCACTGCCTATCGAGTTCGACGTATCGAACATGCATATGGGCGACGTCATCGACCTGTACCCGCACGCTGGCAAAGTCTGCAAGCACGGTACCGATGAAGTGCTGACCACCTTCGAACTGAAAACGCCGGTTCTGCTGGATGAAGTTCGCGCTGGTGGCCGTATTCCGCTGATCGTGGGCCGTGGCCTGACCGAGAAAGCGCGTGCCGAGCTGGGCCTGGGCCCAACCGATCTGTTCAAACTGCCAGAAGCCCCGGTCGACACCGGCAAGGGTTACACCCTGGCGCAGAAAATGGTCGGCAAGGCGTGCGGTCTGCCAGTTGGCAAGGGCATCCGTCCTGGCACCTACTGCGAACCGAAAATGACCACCGTCGGCTCTCAGGACACCACCGGTCCAATGACCCGTGACGAACTGAAAGACCTGGCGTGCCTTGGCTTCTCGGCTGACCTGGTGATGCAGTCTTTCTGCCACACCGCTGCCTACCCGAAACCCATCGACGTCACCACCCACCACACCCTGCCGGATTTCATCCGCACCCGTGGCGGCGTGTCGCTACGTCCTGGCGACGGCATCATCCACAGCTGGCTGAACCGTATGCTGCTGCCGGACACCGTCGGCACCGGTGGTGACTCGCACACACGTTTCCCGATTGGTATCTCGTTCCCTGCCGGTTCCGGCCTGGTTGCCTTCGCCGCAGCCACTGGCGTAATGCCGCTGGACATGCCGGAGTCGGTACTGGTTCGTTTCAAGGGCAAGCTGCAACCAGGCATCACCCTGCGTGACCTGGTACACGCGATTCCTTACTACGGCATCCAGAAAGGTCTGCTGACCGTTGAGAAGAAGGGCAAGATCAACGCCTTCTCCGGCCGCATCCTGGAAATCGAAGGTCTGGACGAGCTGACCGTTGAACAGGCTTTCGAGCTGTCCGACGCCTCCGCCGAGCGCTCCGCTGCTGGTTGCACCATCAAGCTGCCGGAAAAAGCTATTGCTGAGTACCTGAAGTCGAACATCACCCTGCTGCGCTGGATGATCAGCGAAGGCTACGGCGATGCCCGCACCATGGAACGTCGCGCTCAAGCGATGGAAGCCTGGCTGGCCAACCCGGAATTGCTGTCTGCCGACGCCGATGCCGAGTACGCCGAAGTCATCGAAATCGACCTGGCCGACATCAAAGAGCCTGTGCTCTGCGCGCCAAACGACCCGGACGACGCCCGTCTGCTCTCGACCGTTCAGGGCGAGAAGATCGACGAAGTGTTCATCGGTTCGTGCATGACCAACATCGGCCACTTCCGCGCTGCCGGCAAGTTGCTCGACAAGGTCAAAGGTTCGATTCCTACTCGTCTGTGGCTGTCGCCGCCGACCAAGATGGACGCTCATCAGCTCACCGAAGAAGGCTACTACGGCATCTACGGCAAGGCTGGCGCGCGCATGGAAATGCCGGGTTGCTCGCTGTGCATGGGTAACCAGGCACGCGTTGCGGCGAACTCGACCGTTGTGTCGACCTCGACCCGTAACTTCCCGAACCGCCTGGGTGATGGCGCCAACGTGTACCTGGCATCCGCTGAATTGGCCGCTGTGGCGTCCATCCTCGGCAAGTTGCCAACCGTTGCCGAGTACATGGAATACGCCGCAAGCATCGACAGCATGGCTGCCGACGTTTACCGCTACCTGAGCTTCGACCAAATCGCGGAATTCCGCGATGCGGCCGCAAACGCTCAGATTCCGGTTGTTCAAGCGTAACGAAACGCCGCTTCAAAAAGAGCCCCGCCTAGTGCGGGGCTTTTTTATGGCTCCGCGCTGGCGAGGCGCGTTCGCGCTGCTAGGGTAAAACCGTAGCGCGCCGCCGCGACGCGCTCTCGCCTACTAAGGGGATCACCATGAAGCATTGGTTTCTCGCCGTGTTTTGCGTTCTCAGCCTGGTCGGCTGCTCAAGCGAATACATCATCACCACCACTGACGGCCAGATGCTCACCAGCGACGGCAAGCCAGACCTGGACGAGGACACTGGCATGCTGGAGTTCGAGGACAGCGAAGGACGCATGCAGCAAATTCCGCAGTCTTCGGTAAAACAGATGCTCGAACGCTGAGAAATCTCCGCCTCCGCGTAGCCGAGCTCCAGTACAGACAGTTGAAATTTCCCGAGCCCTCTCGACAAGCGTAACGGCGCCACTTATCTTCGCGACTGGCCAGCGCACTGGCCAACGTCGCTCGGACGGTTCCGGGCGCTTACGTCTTCGAGGAACACATGACTGAACAAGCTTCGCGCCGTTTCGCGCGCATCGATCGTCTCCCCCCTTATGTTTTCAACATCACAGCTGAACTGAAGATGGCGGCCCGTCGCCGCGGTGAAGACATTATCGACCTGAGTATGGGCAACCCGGATGGCGCCACCCCGCCCCATATCGTGGAGAAGCTCGTACAGGTTGCTCAGCGTGAAGACACGCATGGCTACTCGACTTCACGCGGCATTCCGCGCCTGCGCCGGGCGATTTCGCGCTGGTACAAAGACCGTTATCAGGTCGATATCGACCCTGAAAACGAAGCCATCGTTACCATTGGTTCCAAAGAGGGTTTGGCGCATCTGATGCTGGCCACGCTGGATCAGGGCGACACGGTGTTGGTGCCTAACCCGAGTTATCCGATTCATATTTACGGTGCGGTGATCGCTGGCGCTCAGGTGCGCTCGGTACCGTTGGTGCCCGGCGTTGATTTCTTCGCTGAAGTGGAGCGGGCCATTCGGGAAAGTATTCCGAAACCAAAAATGCTGATCATCGGATTCCCCTCTAACCCTACCGCGCAGTGCGTGGAGCTGGACTTCTTCGAACGCATCATCGCACTGGCCAAGCAGTACAACGTGCTGGTGGTTCACGACCTGGCCTACGCCGACATCGTCTATGACGGCTGGAAAGCGCCATCGATCATGCAAGTGCCCGGCGCTAAGGATATCGCCGTGGAGTTTTTCACCCTGTCCAAAAGCTACAACATGGCCGGTTGGCGCATTGGCTTTATGGTCGGCAATCCTGAATTGGTGAACGCCCTAGCCCGCATCAAGAGCTACCACGACTACGGCACGTTCACACCCCTGCAGGTTGCGGCGATCGCTGCACTGGAAGGCGACCAGACATGCGTGCACGAAATCACCGCCAATTATCAGCAGCGTCGCGATGTACTGGTGCGTGGCCTTCATGAGGCGGGCTGGATGGTGGATAACCCTAAGGCGTCCATGTACGTGTGGGCAAAAATTCCGGAGCCCTACGCCAGCCTCGGCTCGCTGGAGTTTGCGAAAAAGCTGTTGGCTGAGGCCAAGGTGTGTGTGTCGCCTGGGCTGGGTTTTGGCGATTACGGTGACGATCATGTGCGCTTCGCCCTGATCGAGAACCAGGACCGCATCCGCCAGGCTGTGCGGGGTATCAAAGCGATGTTCCGTGCTGATGGGCTGCTCGCCAAAGCGAAAGCCGATTCGTAAACCCCGTAGCGGCTACTGATGAATAACCGTAGCCGCTCATCCAGCTGTGCTGAACTTGTCCTGGAGCGGGTAACCCAAGGGGGGCTTTCCTCCCTTGCGTTAAGGACAGTTAATGATTGATCTGACCACCTGGAACCTCGCCGTACCCGCCACCGAATCTGCAACAGCCATCGACACCGCCCGCCTCAACAACGGTTACCAAAGCCAGTATTTTCGCCGCCACTCCGATGGCAGCGTCACTTTCTGGGTTCCGGTTTCCGGATCGACTACCGAAGACGCCCATTATCCCCGCGCCGAACTGAGGGAAACTCAGACAGACGGGACGCTTAGCTATTGGCCGTACCAAACTGCGGATAACTACCTCAGTGCCGTGCTCACGGTTAACCAAGTGCCTAGCAAAGGCAAAATAGTGATTGGGCAAATTCATAGCGACGACCAGCCTGGCACCCAGAATGATCCGCTGCTCAAACTGCAGTATCACTATCTGAGAGGCGTTGGCCGGCTGGAAGCTTTGCTGCGTAAGCGTCCTGGCGACAGCACGGTGGAAAACATCCTCCTTGCCGAGAATGTGCAACTGAATGAGCGGTTCAGCTATGACGTACGCCTCACGCCTTCGGGAAAGCTCGTTATACGCGTTCAAAGCAAAGATAACGATACCGGCTCCTACTATCGTCAACTCAGCGGCTACTGGGGCAACCAGCGCTTTTATTTCAAGGCAGGCGCGTACATTCAGGACAACTATGGACCTGCGGATGAAGGCGGCCGGGTTACGTTTTACTGGCTTAACAGCGTTCATCAATAATCGCTGTATTTGCAGGTAGGCTGCTATTGGTCGCGATGCAGCCGTAAAATTGGCTCTACTTTCGCAAACGCTTATGAGACTGAAATGGCCCGCCTGCACCTTGCATTCCCTGAAGACCAGTTCTGCTACAGCACACATTTGACCGTTCGCGTCACCGATATCAATGCGGGAAACCATTTGGGCAACGACTCAATGATTTCCATGATTTCGGAGGCGCGGGCGCGGTTCTTGTTTGACTTCGGCATTCAAGAAACCAATGGCACGGGACTCGGGATCATCGTCACCGACCTCGCCACAACCTATAAAGCTGAAGCGCACGCCCGCGATCAATTGCTGTTTGAAGTGGGGGTAATGGACTTCAACAAATACGGCGGCGATATCACGTTCCGTATCACTCGGCCAGCAGATGGCAGCTTGATAGCGATGGCAAAATCAGGGTTTGTGTTCTTCGATTACAGCGTTTCGAAAGTAGTCTCGATGCCTGAAGACTTCTTTGGCAAGTTCAGCAAAGTTAACTGGCTTAGCTAAACCCTGCATTTCGCTTGGACAGCTTTTCAATACAGATAGATGAGCTGTTCAGGCGAAGATTTAATGTAGACCGCTGCCCTCGCCTCACTTTTCTTGGCCCAAAAACAAACCCCCTACCCGTTTTCACGAGTAGGGGGTTTGGAATTTAAGCTTGACGATGACCTACTCTCACATGGGGAGACCCCACA